>NZ_NQXW01000069.1:0-506 GCF_002287425.1 Megasphaera sp. ASD88
ACGCCCGTTACGTCCGTCGTGCGGAAGTAGAACTGCGGACGGTAGCCGTTGAAGAACGGCGTATGACGGCCGCCTTCATCCTTCGTCAATACGTATACCTGTGCTTTGAACGTCGTGTGCGGATGAATCGTTCCCGGTTTTGCCAATACCTGGCCGCGTTCGATTTCCTTACGGTCGATGCCGCGGAGCAATGCGCCGATGTTGTCGCCGGCTTCTGCCAAATCGAGGAGCTTACGGAACATTTCTACGCCCGTTACGACGGTCTGTTTCGGTTCGTCGGACAAGCCTACGATTTCGACTGCGTCGCCTACTTTAACCGTACCGCGTTCTACACGGCCCGTTGCTACGGTGCCGCGGCCCGTAATCGTGAATACGTCTTCGACAGGCATCAGGAACGGTTTGTCCGTCGGACGGTCCGGCGTCGGGATGTATTCGTCAACAGCGTCCATCAGTTTGAGGATAGACTGTTTTGCTTCTTCGTCGCCTTCGAGGGCTTTCAATGCGGA
>NZ_NQXW01000070.1:0-494 GCF_002287425.1 Megasphaera sp. ASD88
TTTCGCAGCTTATCGCGTCCTTCATCGGCTGATATGGCCAAGGCATCCGCCGTACGCCCTTACTTGCTTGACTTTATGTCTTCACCGTTTTTCAGAGTTTCTTCGGTTCGTTAAGTCTTTCTCTTTTTCTTCAAAAAAGAGGTTTGTTCGTTTCGTTTTATGCAGTTGTCAAGGTACGGGTCTTTCATAATAAAATTGTGGTGGAGATGAGGAGAATCGAACTCCTGACCCCCTGCTTGCAAGGCAGGTGCTCTCCCAGCTGAGCTACACCCCCACTTTAATTACCTTGAGAGGTTCATGGCCTCTCAAAACTGAACAATGTGTACGTACTCCAGAATGCCGACCTGAAGTTTCGTAACGTCTTCCTCAGAATCCGTTACTTCTTCCCTAGAAAGGAGGTGATCCAGCCGCACCTTCCGATACGGCTACCTTGTTACGACTTCACCCCAATCATCGCCCCCACCTTCGACGGCTGGCTCCGTAAGGTTACCTCA
>NZ_NQXW01000071.1:0-410 GCF_002287425.1 Megasphaera sp. ASD88
GGATGTGCTCATACGACTGTTTTCTATGAACTTCGGCGTGGAACGCCGGATCGGAAAAGCAAGCACGGTCGTGCCCCTCAGTATATGGCAAAGCGCGGTCAGAAGGCTTATGCAGAGAATCGCAAGAACTCCAGGAAGCCTTGTAAAATCGATCATGACGACTGCGAGCTGTTTATCCAATGGATGGTGGAACGAGTCCGCCAGGAACGCTGGTCACTGGATGCCTGCGTTGGCTATGCTAGGCGAAATAAGCTATTTACTCCGGAACAGATTCCCTGTACCAAGACGCTCTACAACATGCTTTGGGCTAACAAACTTCCACTGTCACTCTTCGAGGTACCGCAGGTCTTGAAGCACAAACGCCGCCGCAAATGGGTGCGTAAGAACAAACGTATGAAGGGTCGCTCCAT
>NZ_NQXW01000007.1:0-90448 GCF_002287425.1 Megasphaera sp. ASD88
GGGACAGGTGTATGGGGAACTGAGCATAATGTACGAAGGCCGACTCCCAGAGTAACGCATAGCTGGCAAAAGCAGGCGAAAATCCTGTCTGTACTTGACATGTTCAGCATGTGTTGTTATATATAAACCATGAGCTGAAAGTTCTCAAATTCGCTTTCAGCTTACCAAGTATCATAGAAGATCTATGTTTACAGAGATTTTTTCACAGGCTCCTTATTTCTAGATTCCTTTGTTTCTCAAATACCAAGCATCTCAAATTATTAAAACCAAATGGGAGTAGCTACAGGATCAATACACTGGTAGCCACTCCTATTTTATTTATAAGTCATTTTACGCTAGTCTTTCTTCGGCATAAAATCATATAAAATAACAAAAAGCTCTTTCTTAAATATGCAAGTTTTGTAATTTAACCTGCGTTCTGAAGAAAGAGCCCTTTATTTTTATATAGAAGCTATCTTAATCTAACTTGAATAACCTCATCTTATTGGTATGCAGCATTTAAAATATTGACGCAGTCCTCTTCCTTCAGTTCCATGCGGTCTCCTTCAAAGAGAAAAGCCATTGCCGATTTCGCATTAGCAGCCATTTTAGGAAATTCATCCGGAACAATGCCATAATCAGACATTTTAAGGTCAGATACATCACATTTTTCCTTTAGTTCTTCTAGCGCTATAATAAATTCCTCCGGCTTTTCCGCATCAGTTCTCCCCATTTTTTTCGCCAAAGCAACAAAACGTTCATCACACACATGGTGCTCAATCATATATGTGAAGTATGCCTTACTCAGCATAATTAAGCCCGCACCATGCGGCAATTCCTGATGATACGCCGTTAAGGCATGTTCCAAAGAATGCTCACTCATATTAGAACTTGTGCACATTTCCAAGCCTCCCAAATAATTGCCAAAGGCAACTCGTTCTCGCGCCTCTATATTAGAGCCATCTTGAACAGCCACAGGAAGCCAGGTACTAATTTGGTCAACGGCTTCAAGAGCAATCATTTCGCTCATGAGATTTGCTTTACATGACAAATATCCTTCAATATTGTGAAATAATGCATCAAATCCTTGGTAAGCAGTATATTTCGGAGTAACTGTCAACATCAATTCCGGGTCGATAATAGCCAATTTCGGAAATAGAAGCGGGCTTTTTATCGGAGTTTTTTCATTCGTTTCCGTATTCGTAATAACACCTCCAGCATCCGTTTCCGAACCCGTTCCAGCAGTCGTCGTAATCGCAATAATCGGCAAAGGGTTAACGGCAATAGGCTGCCGTTTTCCAGTACCATTCTGAATATAATCCCATAAATCACCTTTGTTTGTAGCCATAACGGCAATTGCTTTGGAAGCATCAATACAGCTGCCGCCACCTAAAGCAACAAGAAAATCACATTTTTCCTGCCGAGCAACAGCTGCCCCCATCATAACTGTTGTTTTAGTAGGATTGGGTTCGATTTGATCAAAAAGAACGGTCTCAACGCCAGCCAAGTGTAATTCTTTTTTCGTACGATTTAAATACCCATATTTCTTTGCCGAAATTCCATTAGAAAGAATCAGCAACGCCTTTTTACCTGGCATCATTTGCTCATGCAAATGATTGAGTTGGCCAACACCAAATAATGTTTTTGTAGGAATTCCAAATTGAAAAATCATAAAACATCCTCCATTTCACTAAGGGGAATATATAATAGAATATAAAAAAACTAAAGGTTTGCCACGCATGGTAAATATATACGTGACAAACCCTTCGTATTATGGCCTCAATTCATTAACTAGCCGTCCATCCGCCGTCAATTGCAATATCTGCTCCAGTAATATAACTTGCCTTATCCGATGCTAAAAAAAGAATAACGTTTGCAACTTCATCAGGAGTGCCGACACGCTTCATAGGCGTACGCGAATCTATAATCGTAGTATAAGAAGGATCTTGCAGTACCTTCTCTACTAACGGAGTAGCTATAAATGCAGGCGACACACAATTTACACGAACACCTTTTGTAGCCCATTCATTTGCCAAACCCTTAGTAAAATTGCGTATCCCAGCTTTACTTGCTCCATAGATCGATAATCTTTGCATGTTGATGTGACTTTGCAAGGATGACAAGCTAATAATAGCCCCCTTCTGTTGTTTTAACATTTCCTTACCCACTTCAACCGTGCAGAAATACGCCCCTTTCAGATTGATATTCATAATATAATCCCAATCTTCTTCTACGTAATCTACTGCATATTTTCTATTATTAACTCCAGCAGAATTAACTAACACATCAATTTTGCCAAATTGATCTATAACATCGCCGACCATTTGCTTGATCTCAGCTACTTTACTTACATCCACCGCCAAGGCGCTTGCAGAAAATCCCGCTTGCTGCAATTCATCAGCAAAAGACTGACACTCTTCCAGATGGCGGCTGGCAATAATACAATGTGCGCCTTCTTCACAAAAACGCCTTACCGTAGCAGCGCCAATTCCTTTGCTGCCCCCTGTAACTAGTACGATTTTCCCGGAAAATTCACCCATTATCATCCACACCCCTTCTCAAAAGGATACGCGCATACAGTTTCATCAATGTTCTTTAAAGTAGTCAGCGTTTTCCTTAAAACGAGTAAACAATTCACCTACGTCGCTCGAGAAGGAAACGTACTGTACGCCTCGTTTTTTCCATTCTACGGCTTTCTTCACGTCGTCGACGAAGAAGCCTACGGCTACGCCGACTTCTTTCGCCTGGGCCATGATTTCATTCATCTGTTCGATGACCTTCGGATGATCTACCTGGCCGGGGATGCCCAAGGAAGCCGAGAGATCGTAGGGGCCGACGAACAAGACGTCTACGCCTTTGACCTTCAAGATTTCCGGCAGGGCGTTGACGCCGTCCTGGCCTTCTACCTGAAGGATAACGGCCGTTTCTTCATTGGCCTTGCCGAAGAAATCGGCTTTATCGATGCTGCCGTAGCGGCCGGCGCGAACGAAGCGGTTGCAGCCGCGGCTGCCTTCCGGCGCGAATTTAGCGGCCTGTACGGCAATTTCAGCAGCTTCCTTAGCGCCGATATTCGGAATCTGAACGCCGTCGGCGCCCAAGTCCAGGGCTTTGTCGATCAATTCGGGATTGCCTTCGTATACGCGGACGATAGCCGGAATATCCGTCAATTTCGCAGCGCGGATCAAGTCGACGGTGCTTTCCAAGGAAATTTCGCCGTGCTCGTTGTCGATGATGACAAAGTCAAAGCCTGCCAAGCCAGCGATTTCTACGACGGCCGGGTAATTCATGTTGAGGAACGGCCCAAATAACCGTTCGCCATTTTTCAATCTTTCTTTAAACTTACTCATAACAACTCCTATATAATATGTAATATATGTATGTAATAAATTTATTCAACCTCAATAACTTTAGATGGGTTCATAATATTATTAGGATCCCAAGCTTTCTTCAATAAACGCATAAGTTTTAATTCACCTTCAGGAGTAAATTTTTCAAATTCCTCTTTTTTCTTATAGCCAATGCCGTGTTCGCCAGACATCTTTCCGCCCAGGCTATATACCAATGCAAAAATATCATCATCATATGCATGCAAAGTATTCGCCCATTCTTCTGGACCTTGATTATGTGTATTCAAAATATTCACATGAATATTGCCATCACCAATATGAGCTACAATACCGCCATCAATATCGTGTTTCTTCATGATATTCGGAAGTTCTGTTGTGACATTGATAATTTTATCAAGAGGAACGACATAGTCCGAACTAGCCCAAGTCAAGCAAATTTCGCGGCAAGCATCGGCAAATTGTTTTCTGGCTTCCCAAATTCGGTCATCAGCCATCAGTACCTCGACGGCACCAGCCTCATCGCATAAATCGCCTAATTTTTCCATTTTTTTATCGAGCTCATCTTGATCGTATGATTCAACAGTAATAATATCATACACGCCATTTTTCTTAGCATACGGCAAATCGCATTTAATAAAATCGCCGCTAATAACAATAGCCCGGTTATCCATATATTCAATGCTTGTCGGCTCAATACCTGCCTTCAAAATCTTTCTCGGCAAAGCTAACGCTTTTGCAGGATCATCAAAAATAGCAACGATATCGAAGGAATACGGCGGCAGCATCCTCAATTTTAACGTCGCTTCTGTAATAATTCCCAGTGTACCTTCAGATCCACAGATCAATTGCTCTAAACAGTATCCCGTGCTGCATTTTTCTAACCGGGCACCAACTTTTACAATGTCGCCAAGCGGTGTTACAACAGTAAGGTCATAGATTTGATGACGAGTCGTACCATAACGAACAGCTTTGTTTCCCCCAGCGTTGGTTGCTAAATTTCCGCCTATCTGACAACTTTCAGCACTGCACGGATCGCCGGCATACAATAATCCTTTTGCTTTCGCAGCTTGCTGCAAATCAACAGTACGAACGCCTGGCTGAACCACGCAGTACAAGTTTTCGGCATCCATTTCAAGAATCTGATTCATTCGTTCTAATTCTATAACAATTCCATGATGCACAGGAATCGCCCCGCAAGATAGCCCTGTTCCAGCCGAACGCGGCGTAATTGGAACTAAGTATTTATTAGCTAACTTAACAACTTCGGCAACTTCTTCAGTAGAAGCCGGAAATACAACAACTTCAGGATAACTGAAATAAATAGAATTCCCTTCTTCGTCAGTCTTATAAATCTCTAATTTATCCGGATCCGTCGTAGCATATTTATCTCCGACAATTTTCTTTAATTCATTGACAACTTCATCTGTCACAGGATTGTATTTCATAAGTATTCCACCCTTTCTATAGCTCTACATGTTTGATAAAAAGACCTTTTTTTGCAGACCGATAGGTGACCTCAAAAAAGGTCTTTTCATTATTTCGCCAAATTCAATAAAAGTTAAATTACTCCATCCCAATTTTCTTATCAAAATTGATTAAAACAGGGAATAAACCCGTTCCAAGGGCTAAAGCAATAAATAACATCAAAGCCCAATAATACGAACCAGTAGCTCCAACAATCAACCCGACAACGATAGGAACAACTGCACCACCAACATTGCCAAACATATTCATAATGCCACTGAGAGTGCCACTATATTGCCGATCCGCAACAATCGACGGTAAAGACCAGTACATTGTTCCACACCATTTTTCAAAAAACATCGAGATACTAAGCATCGCAATAGCAAAGTAGATATCTGTTGCTACTGAAAGCAAATACATCGGAACAGCAATGCATACACCTAACAGAGGAAATAACCGTCTGAATACGGCATTAGTATCTTTTGCACTTTGACGAATTTTATCAGTAACGACACCGCCTAATAATTGTCCAACAGTTCCTACTGCATAAATTAAGAAAATAGACCAACCTAAATCTTTAATATTCAGATGATGTACTGCCGCCAAATATAAGGCGCCCCAGGTCATTAAACCATACCAAAATGCATCATAAGCGCCAAATCCCAGACATACTCCCCAGAAACTCCGTGAACCTAAATATGTCGTAGCCGTTGAACCAGATTTTGCATCATCCATGTTTTGGCCGCTTAAAGAACTAGCATCCTCTTCTTCAAAAGCTTTGCGTAAATATTCACGTTCCGCTTCATTAATGCTCTTATTCGTTTCCGGTGTAGATCCAATAATGGGTTTACAAGCTAGCACTACAATAATTGTTAATACGCCTGCTGCAATTAAAGCGCCACGCCAACCGTCAAGAAAAGCTACAAATAGCGCACATAACGGTGCTCCTAACGCATTCCCCAAAGCCGAACCGGAATCCATTAATGCAGCGCCTTTACCACGTTCATTTTTAGTCAGCCAGACAGACTGTAATTTCCCTCCAGAGGGATAAATCGGAGCTTCTGAAATACCCAATAATGCACGAATAGCAATAAACATTGTGCTATTATGGATAAATCCAGTAAAAATCTGAAATATCCCCCACAAGATCCCTGTACCGACAATAACTTTACCGGGTGCAAATTAAATTTATCGCATAACCATCCAGAAGGTATCTGCATTACTACATAGCCCCAAAAAAATGCACTCAGAATGACACCTACAAGTTCAGGGCTAAATTGCAAATCTTCCTGAATCATAGGCATTAATACAGAAATAACAGCACGGTCTACGTAGTTGATAGTAACGAGAATCAGCAATGCTAAAAACACTCGCCATCGAACGTTTGTAGGTTTTTGAGTTAATTGAGTCATAAAAATTTCACCATCTTTCTAAAAATATCGCTAAACCTTAAAACTTGCAATATGTGCCTCATAAAAGCCTCCGGAGCAAATATCCGCACACACTATATATATAACCCTGCGCAGGTTACAAGCCCTTCGATAAAAATCCATCAGTTATTTAACTGAATTCGATAAAGTCCCAATGTCAGATATAGTTATTTCTACTAAATCTCCAGAACGAAGATATTTAGGCGGCGTAAAACCTACCCCTACGCCAGAAGGAGTACCAGTTGCAATAACATCACCTGCATAAAGAGTAGTCCCTTCCGATAAAGTTTGAATTATTTTAGAAATGGAAAAAATAAATTCCTTAGTGGTAGCATGTTGCCGTATTTCTCCATTAACCTTAGTCATAATTTCAAAAAAACTTGGGGCTTCATCTTTTAGTAAAATACACGGTCCCATAGGAGCAAATGTATTAAGGCTCTTCCCATGAAACCATTGCCCATGTTTACTTTGTAAATCTCTCGCAGAAACATCGTTTAGAATAGTATATCCATACACATACTCCATTGCATTTTCTGCCGATATATTCATACCTGTTTTACCAATAACAACAGCTAGCTCCCCCTCATAATCTAATGCCTTCGTTATCATTGGATGGGAATCAATCAATTCTTCAGGTCCAATAATTGCCGAAGCAGCTTTTGTAAAAATAACTGGACATGACGGTAATTTTTTTTGTATTTCCATATTAAAATTTTTTTCAAATTCACCTACATGTTCTACATAATTTTCGCCAATACAAAATATATTTCTTCTCAAATTCATAATAGGTGCAGTAATAGTGATAGCATCAATATTTAATGATTTAATAACGCAATGTTCTTTTTTTAACTTAGCTTTCAGCCTATTTAATCCATTAGGTCCTAAAGAAATAAAATCTAAAAGGTTTTCAGGAAGGTGTACCGATATTGCGTGAGATAAATTTTCTGCACTATACACTTCATCCCCATCCAGTATCCCCCATTGGAGTTTGTTATTGCACTTAAAAGATACTAATTTTCTTATATTCATGACTATCACCTTTTACCACATTTATAAACGCCCTCGGCATTCTTAATTACGAATTATTTCGTATTTACGTTTGTATTTATATTTTTGCACGTTATACAATTAAAGTCAATACTTTATCATGAGTATATCTCATTTGCATTATTTAATACAAAGAATCTCTTTTATACATATTTAAATAAAATAATTTGTTAAAAAACATAATAACTACAACCAAATTATTATAAAATGCTAATAAGAACGCTTTCTAACACCTTCTTATAATTTTTATTAAATTATTTACTTAGCTTTATTGCAAAAAATTTCTCAAGGCATACTAAAAATCTCAATTAAAAAGAATGGTTTCAATGAAACTCTTAATCTACTCATATTTTATACTGTTATCTCCATTATAAAAATCCATATCTTATTCACAGTTACACTAAGATTCAATATAATCTTTTACAAATTCATCTTCACCATCATATATCATTAGTACAAGTTATCTACCAAAGAGATATTTCATCAATTCATACCCTTTTTTGTATACATTGATATAAATAAACATACAAAAGCTTGATCTTGCCATCTTCTAAAAAGATGACACCTCAAATACATTCACATAAAAATATTTATCTGACCAGCTTCAATAGTATTGCCATAAAAGCTCCGAATGAGCATAAAACGATCTTCATCCTACTAAATTATTAGAATATCATAAATACAGATAAAGGCTTGCCGCACATGCAAGTATGCATGTGCGATAAGCTTTTTCCTTATGTCCAAAATTATTGACTAACCGGTTTGGAGTACTTGTAAATATAGTTGATACGATACACAGTTCACATGAATCACTTTATAATCACTCGTCTTTCAAATCATTAAAAAATGCGCATTCCAATATTACGCCTTTCATATCCTTACATGATTTACATATTTGCAAATCATTCCCCTTACTTCTCGGTCAGAAAGAAAAATGTATTTTATCTCTTATGCTTTTAAAATATCAGCACCTACTTTTTTATTCAAATTCATAATTAATGGGAAGAAACTAATTCCTAATGCAAAAGCTAAGAATAGAATGATTGCCCAATAATAGTTCCCCGTCGCCATAACAATGATACCGACTAAAACAGGAACAATTGCGCCACCAACATTTCCTAACATATTCATAAATCCTGCAACGATACCAACATCGTCTCGTTGCGATATTGTTGCGGGTAAACTCCAGAATGTACAACCCACCCAACGTTCACAAAACATCGCAAAGGATAAATAAATGATCGCCATGGTAATGCTAGTTGCATTGCTCAAGAAATACATAGCTATAGCCATCAAAACACCTAAAATTCCAAAAGACCATTTGACAATCTTATTAGGGTCAATTCCCTTTTCTTTTAGATGATCAATAAAAAATCCTCCAAATAATTCACCAATAACGCCAACGCCAAAAACGATAAATATGGACGTGCCTATTGTCATAATGTTGACATTAAAAACTTGTGATAAGTACATGGGTCCCCATGTCATCAATCCGTACCAAAAGCAATCATAACAAATAAATCCCAAAGTCATTCCCCAAAATGTAAAACTTTTTAAATATCTTGTTAATCCAACAGATAATTTTTGATTTGCATCTCCAGATATTTTATATTCATCTTTTAACGCATTATCTATATATTCACGTTCTGCAGCATTAATTCTTGGACTTGTATCTGGCGTAGCTTTACAAAACGGATAACATAATAAAACTACCAAGATGGTCAAAATACCCGCTCCCATTAAAGCACCTCGCCATCCCCCAAACCAAGCAAGGAAAGCTACAATCAATGGACCTCCAATAGCAGTGCCCAAAGGCGAGCCAGCATCAACAATAGCAGCTCCACGAGTCCGTTCATTCTTTGTTAGCCATACAGATTGTAATTTACTACTAGCGGGATAAATAGGGGCTTCAGAAGCTCCCAATAGTGCTCGAACAATCATAAAAGCAGTACTGCTGTGAAGACAACCTGTAATCATTTGAAAAACGCCCCACAAAATACCTGAGCCTAAAATAGTCTTTCCCGGACCAAACCTATCTGCAAACCATCCTGCTGGAATTTGCATTACAGTATATCCCCAAAAAAATGCACTTAAAATAACGCCAACCAATTCTGGACCAAACTGAAGTTCTTCTTCAATTGCAGGCATACATACAGAAATAACAGCACGGTCAATGTAGTTGACTGTACATAATGCAAATAAAGAAGCAAATACCATCCATCTCACTTTCGTAGGTTTTTCGTTGTTCATTCTACCCTCTCCTTTTTTTGTTTCTTAATACGAATTAATTCGTATTTACGTTTTTTTTATGTTTATATTATTGCACGCTACACATAAAACGTCAATATTTAATCATGAATATATTTTATTAGTATCATTCAACAAATGAAATGCATTTTATTCATAATTTTATTCATAAAAACCATTTACATTCCATCATTTATAGCACATAAATCACCTGCTTAAATCACAAAAAATAAACCAGTACCAATGTAAGAACTCCTTACATTGGTACTGGTTTATACCTAACCTATAATGCTTGAATGGATTACCATTGGTTATCCGTGTATATTTAATTTTCTTCTATTTCCTCTTTTTCTTCATGAACAACACGCTTCGAACCGTGCTTCTTTGCCGTATAATTTTTCCATACGACCCACAGGGACGTATCTACGCAGATGGACGAGTAGGCGCCGCTGATGAAGCCGATGAGCATGACCAGGGAGAAATTCTTCGTCGATTCGCCGCCGAAGAAATGGAGGGCACCGCAGGCAAAGAGTACCGTCGTCAGCGTGTAGATACTGCGGTGGATGCTCTGGGAAATGCTGTCGTGAGCCAGCTTTTCATACGTATCCGTGCGGCGGTGGGTCCTCGTGTTTTCGCGGACGCGGTCGAAGATGACGACGGCTTCGTTCATGGAGTAGCCGACGACCGTCAGGATAGCCGCCAGGAAGGAGGCGTCGATTTCCAGCTGGAAGAAGGAGAAAAAGCCCAATACCATGATCAAGTCATGGAGGATGGATACGATAGCCGAAATGGCGATCTTATATTCAAAGCGGAAGGAAATATAGGCCGCCAGGGCGATAAAGGCCACGGCCAGGCTGGTCACGGCATTTTTCGTGACTTCCGAGCCGATGACGGCGCCGACCGATTCGATACGCTTCACTTCCGCTCCGCCCAGCTTTTCGTTAAGCTGATCGGAAATGGCCTTGCTTTCGTCGCTTTCCAGATTGCGCATGCGGATCATCACTTCCTGGGACGATTCCTGATCCGTTACGCCCGACAGCTGGATGACGCTGTTTTCCAAATTCATATTGGAGTCGTCGATGACTTCGCGCACCTGGGCGACCGTGACGGGTTGCTTGAACTGCAAGTCCAAAATCGTACCGCCCGTATAGTCGATGCCGAAGTTAAAGCCGTTGATAAAGATGGAGATGACGCTCAGGACGACCAGGACGGACGACAGGGTAAACCACCATTTCTTATGGGCTACAATATCAAAACTCATTTCCGTCCCCCCTTTTTGAGCATGTGTTCCGGCACCTTGCGGTTCAATCCATAGAACCACGGATTGGTGAGGAGATTCGTGTTAATGAACCAGGTCAGCAGGGAACGGCTGACGATAATAGCCGTAAACATGCTGACGATGAGGCCCAAGGCCAGGTTGACGGCAAAGCCTTTGACCGTGCCGGCCCCCATGACGATGAGGACGATAGCTGCGATCATAACCGATACGTTGGCGTCGAGAATCGTATGGAAGGCCCGCTTAAATCCAGCCTCCATCGACGTTCGCAAGGTCTTCCCTACGAGCACTTCTTCCTTAAATCGTTCGAAGATCAGTATATTGGCGTCGACGGCAAAGCCCATGGACAGGATGATCCCCGCAATGCCAGGCAGGGTCAGCGTCGCGTCGAGGTATTTCAAAATAGACAGCAGGATCAGGACGTATACCAGCAGGGCTACGTTGGCGACGATGCCGGACATGCGATATACGACGACCAGGAAAATCATGATCAGGACGATGCCGATGGCAAAGGCCTTTTCGCTCTTAATCTTCGAGTCCTGGCCCAGGCTCGGCCCGATAGTCCGCACTTCCATGACCTTCAGCTTGACAGGCAATGCACCGGAACGGAGCAGAATTGCCAGATTTTTAGCTTCTTCCAGCGTACGGCTGCCGGTGATGACGGCCTTGCCGCCGGTAATCGGTTCGTTGACGACGGGAGCCGTCAATACTTCGCCGTCCAGCAAGATGGCGATTTTATGGCCTACGTTGGCCGCCGTCAAATCGGCGAACTTGTCGGCGCCTTCGTCGGTAAATTCAATGGCGACGACGTTCTGGTTTCCGTTTTCGATTTGCTCCTTCGCCGTTTTCAAATCCTTACCGGTCAGGCGCGTCGCGCCGCTTTCATCTTTAAATTCCATGACGGCCGTCTTGCCGATCGTTTCGATGGCTTTTTCCGGATTCTTTTCGCCGGGCAGCTCAACGATGATGCGGCGGGCGCCTTCCTTCTGCACCAGCGGTTCCGTCAGGCCCATTTCATTGATACGCCGTTCGACGATAGAGACGGCGCGGTTCAGCGAGTCCTCCGTGACCGGCGCATCGGGCGTATCTTCCGCTTCCAGGACGATATGCGTGCCGCCCTGCAAATCCAGGCCCTGTTTAATCGAGTTGGCCAGCGGATAAATGAAGGTCAGGAACACGCCCAATATAATGGCGACCGCCCCAAAAAACTTTATCATATTACGGGTCCGCAACAGGTTTCCCTCCTCTTATAAATACAGTAGTCTATACTATAAACGGCGGCGTTCCGCCGTCTGCTTCGTCATGCTTCCCCAAGGCCCGGCCTTCGCCGGCCCATGCAAAAAGGCCATGAACCGGCCCGCCCAGAAATGGCGCGGAGCCGGTCATTCATGGCTTTTCAAAGGTGTTACTTCGCGTCCTGCGATTCTTCAGTTTTCTTTTCTTCAGCCGGAGCTGCTGTTTCAGCCTGTGCTGGTTCGGCAGCCTTCGGTTCTGCCGGCGTTGCGTCGGCCTGTTTTGCTTCCGCCCCTTTTTCTACAGGCTTCGGATCAGCTTTCTTTTCCGCCTTTTTGGATTTCTTCCCTTCCGACCGATCCTGCTTTCCCAAGACCTGGTTGACGGCGTTGCGCGTAATCTTGATTTCTACCTTATCGGCTACGCGGATGACGAGATATTCGTCGTGAAGAGATACGATCGTGCCGTAAATACCTCCGGCAGTGATAATCTTAACTCCTGCTTTCAGGCTGTTCAGCATTTCCTGGCGCTGTTTCTGCTGCTTTTTCTGCGGACGCCAAAGCATGAAATAGAAAATGACTACCATGAGGATAATCGGCCAAAAGGCGTTTAACTGTTCCATCATGTCCACTGTATTCACCTCCAACATTTAGTGATATGGTATATATGCAAGATACGAAATATTATGCATCTTGATATCGCTTCCAAAATTCCTGCCGGAATTGACGGAATGTGCCGTCCAGAATAGACTGGCGCATGTCCCGCATAAACTGCAGCAGGAAATACAAATTATGAATGCTGACCAATCGATATGCCAGCAGCTCCTCCGCTTTGAAGAGATGGCGGATATAGGCCCGCGTATAGTTGCGGCACGTGTAGCAGCCGCAGCCTTCTTCAATGGGCGAGAAATCCCTGGCGTATTTTGCGTTGCGCACGGTCAGCCGGCCCGTATGGGTCATGGCCATGCCGTTGCGGGCTACGCGCGTCGGGAAGACGCAGTCGAACATATCTACGCCGCGGGCTACGCCCTCGACGAGGCAGTCCGGCGTGCCGACGCCCATGAGGTACCGGGCTTTCGTCTGCGGCAGGTAGGGCGTCGTATGATCTAGTATATCATACATTATATCCTTAGATTCGCCAACACTCAAGCCGCCGATGCCATATCCGTCAAAATTCATGTCTACTAATTCTTCACAGCTCTTGCGGCGCAGGTCCACATACATGCCGCCCTGGACGATGCCGAACAAGCCCTGCGTATCGCTATGGTGGTGATCCAGGCAGCGCTTGGCCCAGCGGCTCGTCCGCTCCGTCGAATGGAGGGTGTAGTCGTAGTCCGAAGGGTACGGGATGCACTCGTCGAAGGCCATGGCGATATCAGAATTAAGGGCCATCTGCACGTCCATAGATACTTCAGGCGACAGGAATTTCTTCGAGCCGTCCAAATGAGAGCGGAAGGTTACGCCTTCTTCCGTAATCTTGCGCATCTGCCCCAGGCTGAATACTTGAAATCCGCCGCTGTCCGTCAGGATAGCCTGCTTCCAGTTCATAAACTTGTGCAGGCCGCCGGCTTCCTTGACCAGGTCTTCGCCGGGCCGCAGGAACAGGTGATACGTATTGCTCAGGATGACCTGGGCGCCCATGTCGTACAGCTCTTCCGGCGACAAGGTCTTGACCGTCGCCTGCGTGCCTACGGGCATAAACATAGGCGTCTTGAAGGTTCCGTGAGGCGTGCGCAGGATGCCGGCTCTGGCGCCGTCGCATTCGGCCTGCAGTTCGTAAGTAATAACCAACGTCGTGTCCTCCTATCGTATAAACATGGCGTCGCCGAAGCTGAAGAAACGGTATTTTTCCTGCACGGCAATTTCATACGCCTTTAAGATTTTTTCTCTCGTAGACATAGCGCTGATGAGCATGAGGAGCGTCGACTCGGGCAGGTGGAAATTCGTGACCAGCGCGTCGACGATGTGGAAGGTGTAGCCGGGATAGATGAAAATATTCGTCCAGCCCGATCCGGCCTGCAGCACGCCCGTCGTACCGGCGCTTTCCAGCGTCCGTATAGACGTCGTGCCGACGGCTACGATGCGCCGGCCTTCAGCCTTCGCCCGGTTAATCGTCTGGGCCGCTTCTTCCGTAATGCTGTAAAATTCGCTGTGCATTTCGTGGTCTTCGATGTTTTCCTCTTCTACGGGCCGGAACGTCCCCAAGCCGACGTGCAGCGTGACGAAGACCAACTCTACGCCCTTGGCCTTGATGCGTTCCAGCAGCTCGTCCGTAAAATGGAGCCCCGCCGTCGGCGCCGCCGCCGAGCCCCGTTCGCGAGCGTATACTGTCTGGTATTCGTCGGGATCTTCCAGCTTTTCGTGAATGTACGGCGGCAGGGGCATTTCGCCGATCTTGTCGATAATATCGTCGAATACGCCGTCGTATTCAAATTTGACGATGCGGCCGCCGAAGTCGGTACGGTCCAGTATCTGGCAGGTCAGGCCTTCGGGAAACTCGATAACCGCCCCGGGCAGGGCCCGTTTCCCCGGCTTGACCAGCACTTCCCACGTATCCTCGCCGACGGGCGTCAGCAGCAGCACTTCGACCTTGCCGCCTGTCGGCGACTTTTTCCCGTACAGGCGGGCCGGGATGACCCGGGAATCGTTAAATACCAGGACGTCGCCCTGATGGAGCTCGTCGATCAAATCGTAAAAATGCTTGTGTTCCACAGCCCCGCTCTGCCGGTCGTACAGCATGAGGCGGGCGTGATCCCGCTGCTCTGCCGGGTGCTGGGCAATCAATTCTTTTGGCAAATCATAATAAAAATCACTAAGTTTCAACGTACTGTCTCCTTAACCTATCTTGTCAAGCTTTACGCCCGTATAGTAATGCTGCAGTATCTTGCGGTACGTATTCTTGGCATTTTTCTGTTCCTGGGCCATCTGGTATGCGCCGTACTGGCTCATCCCCAGGCCGTGGCCCCATCCGAAGCCGTAAATCGTAATGGGCTTCTTGTCTTTAATTTTAAAGGTCGTCTTGCGGGACGATTTTTTCTTATTCTCTTTCTTACTGTCTTTCTGCTTCTTTTCCGTCCCCTGATAGATGTCAAACAAGGTGCTCTTCAGTCCCATGATGGACTGGAAGGCGTTGCCCGTCAGCCTGACGCTTCCCGACGAGCCCTGAATCGTCATGGACAGGACGCGGCCGGATATGCCGCGGTCGGACACGTCCATGGGCCGCTTGCCCAAGGGCGACAAGGTAATGGACTTTATCTTGCCGACATTTTTACCGGCTGCTTTCAGGTTCGCCGCCAGCTTTTCCGGCGTCGTCGTCACGGTCCAGCTGTAGGACGGCATCTTTTCGCTTCTATCGACGACGCCCCGCAGGTAAGGCACGTAATTGCCCCACACGTTTTCGCTGTGTTCCGTCCAGCCGCCGGCAGTGGCGCAGAAAATCGCCTCGATGGGCTTGCCCTTATACGTCAGGATTTCGCCCTTCGTCGCGTCGACGGCGCTGATAATGGACGGCGATTCGCCGTTGATGCCGGCGTAAACCTGGCTGCGCGTGTCGTCGGTCATATCGAAGCCCTTGTTTCGGAAGGAGTTCTTATGATACACGGCGTAGGTCCGGGCCGCGACGGCCTGGGCTTTCAGCGCTTCGGAGCTCCACGACGGCGACATTTCCTTGCCGACGACGCCGTATAAATACTGCTCTAGGGGCACGACGTTGACTACGGTGATCCCCGAAGCCTTCGACGGCTGCATGCACTCGATGGAGCCGCGGTACGAATAGCCGTCGGTCAGCTTGACGACGCCCTTTTTCAAGGGCCGTACCGACACAGCCCCCTTGCTCTTCGAGCCGTTGACGACGAGGTCTTTTCCCTTGAGTTCTATCTTAACTGGTTTATTCGCCCCTACCTTTTTCCACAGGGAACCGTTTTTATAAACGGCCGCCCCCTGGGTTCCGATGATGGATACAGATTTGCTCCCTTCACGGATGCCGATGCGCAGCGTCTGGTCCGAGCCGGCGCAGAAAGCCGTCGCCGTCAGGCAGACAAATAATGCCGCCGCGGCGAGGACGCGAAGTAGTCGCGTTTTAATCATAGGTCTTCCCTCCTGTTAATGACGGAAAAATATATTCAGAATGAGGGTCAGCACGACGCTGATGATGAGGCAGGTTACGATGGGAAAATGAAAGGATACGTTTCCCTTCGTAAAATTCAAATCGCCGGGCAGGTTGCCTAGAAAACGGCTTACGCCGATGTGCTCCAGCGCCAGCCAGACAAAGCCGGCCGCAATAAACAACGCGCCGATTAAAATTAAGGTTTTCGCCATATATACCTCCTAAAATAACGAAGAGCCTTTGCCTTCCGACGGCGACGGCAATCCCAGATGGGCGTAAGCCGCCTCCGTTACGACCCGTCCCCGCGGCGTGCGGTTCAAAAAGCCGAGCTGCATGAGGAAGGGTTCGTACACGTCTTCGACGGCGTCGACGGACTCGCTGATCGCCGCGGCGATCGTATCGAGGCCGACAGGGCCGCCGCCGAATTTTTCAATGATGACCTGCAAGACCCGCCGATCCGTCCGGTCCAGGCCGCAGGCGTCGACCTCCAGCCGGTCCAAGGCTTTTCCGGCCAAAGCCGATGAAATCGTCTGCTCGCCGGCTACCTGGGCGAAATCGCGGACCCGCTTCAGCAGGCGGTTGGCGATTCGCGGCGTGCCCCGCGAGCGACGCGCCACTTCCAACGCGCCGGCATCGTCGATTTCTACGTTTAAAATATCGGCAGTCCGTTTGATAATCAGCACCAGCTCTTCGGGCCGGTAAAATTCCAGCCGGCAGATGACGCCGAAGCGGTCGCGCAGCGGCGGCGCCAGACGGCCGACCTGGGTCGTCGCGCCGACGAGGGTAAAGGGCGGCAGGTCGATGCGCACCGACCGGGCGCTTGGCCCCTTGCCGATGACGATGTCCAGAGCGTAGTCTTCCATCGCCGCGTACAGCACTTCTTCCACGCTGTGGGACAAGCGGTGTATTTCGTCGATAAACAGCAAGTCCCGCTCCTGCAAGTTCGTCAGCAGGGCCGCCAAATCGCCGGGCCGCTCGATAGCCGGCCCCGACGTAATGCGCAGGTTGACGCCCAGCTCATTGGCGATGATGCCGGCCATCGTCGTCTTGCCCAGCCCAGGCGGGCCGTACAGCAGCACGTGATCCAGCGCTTCCTGCCGCAGCTTTGCCGCCTGGATAAAGACTTCCAAGTTCTGTTTAACCTTCTGTTGTCCTATATATTCTTTTAAATAGTGGGGACGCAGGCTGTACTGCCAGGAATCTCCCGCAATCGGGCCTGTCTCCACAATGCGATGCTCTTCCACGTCTTACCTCCTGCTTCCCAATGCCTGCAATACGGCTTTCAGCAGTTCCTCTACGGTCCGGCACTGGCCAGCCTTGGCTTCAATAGCAGGAAGTACTTCCTGGGAGGAATAGCCCAGGCTGGTCAGCGCCGCCAAGGCGTCCGAGGCGATGCCCTGCGGCATGCTTTCCAGGCCGCCGTCTTCAGCGGCCGCCGCGCCGTCTCCAACTGGGCCGATTTTATCGTGCAGCTCCAGCACGATGCGCTCCGCCGTTTTCTTGCCGATGCCGGGCATCTTCGTCAGTACCTTCATATTCTTCTGATGCACGGCCAGGCGGAACCCGTCGGGACTGGCGGCGCTCAGAATGCCTAAGGCCACCTTCGGCCCTACGCCGTTTACGCTGATCAGCAGCATAAACAAGTCGTATTCATCCTGCGTGGCAAATCCATATAATACGATGGCGTCTTCGCGGACGCTCATATACGTAAACAAGGTGATTTCCCGATTCAGCACCAGTTTGTCCATCGTCGACGCCGGAATGGACACGCGGTAGCCGACGCCGTGGACGTCGACAAAACAGGAATCGCGGAATATATGCGTCACAATCCCCTTGACATACCCAATCATAACTGCACCGTCCTTTTCAAACGCTGCGAATGGCTGGAATAAATGGCATAAATGGCCATTGCCAGCCCGTCGGCCGCATCGTCCGGCTTGATTTTCTCGCGAATGCCCAGCAGGCGCATGGTCATATCGATGACCTGCTCCTTCGTCGCCCGGCCGTAGCCCGTCACGCCCTGCTTTACCTGCAGCGGCGTAAATTCCAGCAAGGGAATGCCGGCCTGCTGCGCCGTCAGGAGAATGATGCCGCGAGCCTGGCCGACGGTAATAGCCGTCGTGACGTTGCGGTTGAAAAACAGCTGTTCTACGCCGATAATATCGGGCTTATACTTAGCGTACAGCTCGTTCAGCCCTTCAAAGATAGTCACGAGGCGTTCGCCGTCGCTGTGGTCCGGCGTCGTTTGAATCGTTCCGTATGTAACCGGTGTAAGACGGCTTCCCTGGGCGTCGACGATGCCGAAGCCGCAGATGGCCGTTCCCGGGTCTATTCCCATGGCCCGCATGAATATCCTTCCTTTCACTACGCAAGCTGTACCGTTTATTATACCATGAATCGGCCTGCCCGTCATAGAGCTGCCGCCGTATTTTCCATGGCATTGCCAAAAAGAGCGCCCTTACGGACGCTCTTTTTATTTCATACTCTTATTCAGCTGTTGTGTTGTTAACAACCTGTTTGCCCTTATAGAAGCCGCAAGTGGGGCATACATGATGGGGCATTACTGCTTCGTGGCACTGCGGGCATTCAACGAAACCCGGCGCTGTCAGCTTCCAGTTTGCACGACGCATTTTCTGACGAGTCTGAGACAATCTGTTCTTTGGTACTGCCATGTTCTGCACCTCCTTAAACCATGGTACGTATTTTAGTGCTTTGATTTTAATAAATCCCCCAAGACGGCGAGTCTCGGGTCGATCCTGTCGGTAGGACAACTACAGGGTCCTTCATTCAGGTTTGCGCCGCACTGCGGGCACAGGCCCTTGCAGTCAGGCTGGCACAACACCTTCATGGGCTCGCTGAGGATCAACGTTTCTCTAATTGTCTCCGTCAAATCGATGTATTCCCCGTTATAAGGCAATACGTCATCAGGAAGCTCTGCTTCCGTACCATAGACTTCAGACAGTGTTGCATTCCGATCCACCGATACCGGCATCAGACAGCGGCTGCATGCATACATGCCGGATGTACGAACTGTTCCTTTGACGACGATGTGCGTGCCATCGGACCAGAACGCGCCTTCCACAGCCACAACATGGTTTTTCCAAGGAAAAGCGTCTACATCACCTAAATCGGCAGCCGGCTTTTGAAAGGAAAAAGGAACTTTCCTTCCTTCCTCCTTTAGTGCTTCTTCGACTTGTAGTTTCATATTTCTACCTCGACTTTACTATTATATCTATCTGTAAATGCTTTGTCAATATATTTTTAGGGAATCGCCGGAAGGCCGGAAAAAGCCGGAATCCCGCCGTTCTGTCAGGGCTGTTTCCGTTCAGGGCCGATAAATTCCCGCAGGAGAGAATTGCTGGGAACGACGGACGCATCCAGTCCCTTGAAGGGGTTCAGGAATTTCAGCAGCCGCTGCGCTTCGGCATAATGGGAGCTTTCCTTGTCAATGGAGCGCAGCAGGGGCTCGGCGTAGGGCTTCAGCACGGACAGCTCGTACGGCAGGGCCGTGTTGAAAATCGTATCAGCGTCTTCCTGATAGGGGTAAATATTCACTTCTTCGCCGCGGCGCACGTCAGCCCATATGTCCATCGTATCCAGAGGGCCGCGGTTGCGGAACTGCTGATCCCGTACCATGCGGCGGATAATCCGCGTGTCGGCCGTCGAAATGCGGTTGTGGTCGTTGATGCGGATCTGCGTCAGTACGCCCAGGGTAATCTTATATTTTTCGTACCGCGGCAGCATGTATGTCAGCGAATCGTTTAGGGCATGGAGCCCTTCGACGACGATGGGCTGCTCCAGCTCCAGATGGACGGGCTTTTCGTCAAAGTAACGCTTGCCGCTTACGAAATCAAAGCGGGACAGGCAGACGTCGCGGCCCTGCTGCAGTTCGTCGATCTGCTGGTTAAACAAGGGGATGTCGATTGCCCGCAGGGATTCGAAATCGTAGCTGCCGTCGGGATTTTTCGGCGTGTCCTCGCGGTTGTAAAAGTAATCGTCCAGCGATATCTTGACGGGCCGCAGCCCTACGACGCGGAGCTGCGTCGTCAATCGCTTGCAGAACGTCGTCTTTCCCGCCGACGACGGGCCGGCGATGAGGATGACCTTGATCTTCGGCCGCTGGCGGACGATGTAATCGGCAATTTCAGCCAGCTTTTTTTCCTGCAGCGCTTCGGCCATATCGACGATATCCTGAATCGTTTCGTCGGCAATATAGCGGTTTAAATCAGAAACGTACTGACAGCGGACGATGCGTCCCCATTCTTCCGCATCTAAAAATAAGCGGGCCATCTTGGGAATTTCCTTATACAGCGGCAGCTCATTGGGATTATCTACCTTCGGCGTTTCCAAGATGACGCCCGGCGCGTAGGAACGCAGATTGAAGCAGGTCAAGTAGCCCATGCTCGGCAGCATAGGCCCCATGTAGTAATCGAAGACCTGGCCGCACTGATAGGTCATGACGTTCTTGAGGCCGACGTGGCGCAGCAGCTCCGCTTCCCGTTCCATGTGGCGGTTGCGGCACATGTCCATAGCTGTTTCCGCGCTGAGGACGACTTGCGTAATAGGCTCGTCTTGGGCGACGATTTCCCGCATACGCCGCTTAATCGATTCGACGTCCCGATAGGTCACAGTATGGCCGATATCCAGCTCGCAGTACAGCGACTTGCGCAGGGCGTGCTTTACAAACACTTTTCCCTGCGGGTATAAATCGCTGACAGCCCGCACGAGCAGCATGATGGCCGTGCGGACGAGGCATTGATTGCCTTCCAGCGTCGCCATGGAAAACCAGGAAATATCCCCGTCTTCCCGCACCTTCGTCTGCAAGCCTACAAATTCATTATTATATAGCGCCGCCGCAATGCGGGGCTCCGCGTCGCCATAATGCTCGGAGCAAAGCTGCAGCAGCGTCGTTCCTTCCTTGAGGGTATATGTCTTGCCGTTTGTCTTGTCATGCAGCGTAATCACAACTGGTCACATCCTTCCGTATAACGCTTGTTCTCTTAATTATATTCGAGAAAACCGACGTTTTTTCCTTTTTTATGCTATAATGAGAACCGTACCGCATTCTATGCAAAGAAGGAAATGGCTATGAAATTATCGTCTATTCCCAAACCGGATATAAAAATACTGGCAGCCGCCGCTGCGGCCGCCGTCTGCATTGGCGCTGCCTGCCTGTCCTATGAAACGATATACAAGGCTACGCCGGAGTATTCATTTTCCCGCATCGTCGCCGCCGCTCAGGCAGGAGACGGCGAAACCCTGTCTCTTTCAGCGGACGAGAGCGCCTTGGCTGGGCAGCTGTTCGACAGCCTGATTCGCCGGCATCAAGGCCAAACGGCGGCGTCCCGCGCCCTGCTTTTGCCCGTGAAAGGCGAGTTCATCCACGCCTGCCAGACCATTCTCGCCGGCGATTCAGATGACGCTCAACCGGAAGCGGCGCGAAAGGTCATTACCGACACGGGAAACAAGGCGGGCTTGCTACTCCCCGCCTCGGGCTGGCGCTATGAATCATCGTCGTGGAGCCGCCAGGACGGCTCGGGCTACGCCCAGCTTACGGCCTCCTTTTATAACGATTCGCTGCAAGCGTCGATTCCCATTACCTTTCAGCTGGAAAAGGTATCGGCCCGCCAGTGGCGCGTCGTCGCCTTTGCCGACCCGGACGCCGTCGTACAGGAATTGCAGCAGGCCTCTGAAGCAGCCTTGGCAGCGGCCAACCGGCCCGTTTCCCAGCGCATCGATTCCCTCGTCCAGATTACAAGCCTCTCCGCTTCCGTCGTTCGCGGCAGCACGGAGCAGGATATATACCTGCGCATCCAATACACGCCGAAGCTGTCCGCACAGGGCAAGGAAACCCTCCGGGAAGCCAAAGGCCGGTACGAGCTGCGCCGCGCCGACTCGACGGTCCTCTTCTCCGCGCCCATACGCATAGCCATCTACGCCGACGGCAAAGCTCATACCAGCCAGTTCCGGCTGAACGCCGCCGTTCCGGCCCAGGCTGAGCTGCTCCGCACGGCGACGCTGGAAGGATTGCAGAGCCGCATTTCCATTACCTCAGTCCAGCTGCAAGACGGCACGCGGCTCGAGCTGAAAGATTCGCTGACAAATTAACAAACGATAAAAAATCCGTATGGAACACGCCGTCCCATACGGATTTTTACGCAGTATGATGAAATAGTTAGCGGCAGACTTCGATGATCTTCGGCTTGGCGTTGATATCGTTCGTCAAGGACCGGTCAAACAGCTTGACGCCGACAACGCCGATAAGAAACCCGACGATACCGCCGACAATCGCAGCCTGCATGGCATCCATGCCTTGGGAAAGGCCAATCCAGTGACCGGCGACGGCTCCGAGGCCGGCGACGATAAGGGGCATGATAAAGCAGACAAAGGCTCCAATGACGATGTTGACTTCTCGCACTTCAAATTTGACGTGCTGCCCCACTTCCGCGCCGATAGGATTCAGCGCCTTGACGACGATGTGTTCCGCGCCGGGACAAGCGCCACAGGCCATGCAGTCCGAATGGCGGCCGACCTTTACTTCGGCAAGGCCGTCTTCTTCAATCGATAAGATCGTACCTTCTTCTATTTTCATGATCATTCACTCCTTCTCATATGTCACGCCTGCATCAGGCAGGCAGTACCATCAACGTATAGTAATTATCGTTTATATTATTATAGCACGGCTTGTCAACTCAATCAATACCATTATGGTGTAGTTTTATATTTTGAATGCATGTCCCGTATATCCAGAAGATATGCGCTACCGCAAAGCTGCCTAAACAGAAAAGTATACTCCCCCAGTCATGCGAGGAGTATACTTTTTTACTATGTGCTGCTTAGGTTACACTACGGTGTCTTATTCTCCTGATCTGCTGCGAAAACCTTAGCTTTCAACCTTCGGCAAATCGAGAGTCGTGCAGATACGGCCTTGGCGCTTGCCGATGGTGTCGATAAATTCTTCAGCCTTCTGCGCGTCCGTTTCAATGCCTGTGGCAACTTTTACGAGGCCTTTCAGGTATTCCCAGTCCGTATACATTCTGGCCATGACGGTCGACGCTTCCTGGTTGCCGCCGCCGTGGAGGGCCATGGCCGTCCAGTTAGAGCCGCGTACCATGTGTTCGATGAAGCGGCTGGCCCGCAGACGATCGAAGGCGTTGTATTTCGGGTTTCCCGGGTTGAAGGCTCTCTGGCACAGTTCGCCGACTTCGGGATTTCTCATATCCAGCTCGGACGGAGCCGTTTCGCCGAAGCCCGCCAGGATGTCGCGGGCGTACCGAACGGCATCGAAGGGAATCTTCGTGCAGGTGTATTTGCACGTATGGGACATGAGCGGGTTGGGAATCCAGAAGCCGCTGGGATGCTGGAATCCTTCTACACCCGAAGCAATGGACAGGCCGTAAACCGTTTCAGCAGTCATTGCCATTTCCGTGAGCTTCGTCCGGATATGACCGGCTTTCTGCACGCCGACCATATCGGCCAACAGACTTGCCGCGCCGCAGAGAGCCGAGCATCCGCCAGCCTTGCAGCCGCCGGCCGTCAATCTGTGGACTGCCGTGAAGTAGCTCAGGAGCCGTCCTACGTACTGCGTTTCGCCGCAGAGGAATACTCTTTCATTCGGGACGAATACGTGGTCGAAGTATACGAGCGCCTGATGGTCGGCATACTGTTTGCCCAAGTCGATGCCTTCGATATCGCCTTCGACTTCGAAGAAGCGTTTATCCTGAGGCGTACGGCCCAAGACAAAGGTCAGTCCCGGCGTATCGGCAGGAACGGCGCAGGCGACGGCAAAATCCTTGTCTTCCGGCTTCATGTTCGTCGTCGGAACGATGACGATTTCATGAGCGAAAAGGATGCCCGTCTGATTGCACTTGAACCCGCTGATGACGATGCCGTCTTCGCGGACTTCGTCGACGTGGACGTAGGAATCGCGGTCGGCCTGTGCATGAGGCGGCGCCGTCCGCAGCCCTTTGACGTCCGTTACCGTAACGGTACAGGTCAAGTCGTTCTGCTGTACGTATTTCAGGAAATTCATGAAGCGTTCAAAATAGTTGGTACCCAAGTCGTGGTCCATGTCGTAGCACGCAGGGCCTAATCCGGCAAATGCTTCCGAGCCGGTGCAGCGGTGCGTACAGCAACCGATGACTTCAGCCAGCGCTCTGGCAGCTCTGGTCTTGCGGTTCGCGTCTTCTGCCGAACGGAGGGGAGCGTTGTAAATACTGACCCGTTCGTCGAGCATATGGGACGGAACAGTAATCAGATCCTGCCAGTCCGGGCGATGCTGCAGTTCGTAAATCTTGGAGATAGCGTTGAAGCTGGCCGCCAAGGGCGGATAGGTCGTAACGTCTTCAATTTTCTCTCCCAGGAACCATACGTTCATCGGTTTTCTGGCGCGAATGCTGTCTTGGAATTGTTGTTTAGTCATTAACATACCAAACCCCTCCTTCGCTGGACTCATATTTCATACACTATCCTATACCTGATGGGTCTTTCACAAATATATATGAAATAAATATGCCAATTATAAAAAAGCTGCAAATGGCGTAAATACGGGCCTTTAAAAACATATCAGCATCCAGTGCGATGTATATTTACATCGCCTGTATGCCGATATCCTTACTGCTTATTGCCAATGCCATGATGGTACCGCTTTCGTCCAACCGATGCGCGTTGACATCACTTCTATGCTATATTGCATCGTTTTTATCCTTTTCATGGGAGCCGACGCCCCATTTTTTCATTTTCCGCACGACCGTCGACTGGTCTATCTCCAGCGCCTTCGCCATGGCCCGCGTCGAGCGATATTCCCGGTACGCCTGCGTCAGCAGCTCCTTTTCCATTTCTTCTACGGCCCGCTTCCACGGCACGAGACGCTGCACCTTGACGGCCGCCCCGGAATCCTCGCCCGTTCCCTTGCCGACAAAATGGCTGGGCGTCAGCTTGTTTTCCGACGGCAGGACGATCATCGTCTCGACGGCGTTTTCCAGCTCGCGGATATTGCCCGGCCAGTCCTGACGCATGAGGAAGCGGTACAGTTCCGGAGAAATCTCCTTTTCCTTGCCGTACTTTTCATTGAAATATTTCAGGAAATAGTTGACCAGGGGGATAATGTCCTCGCGCCGCTCCCGC
This sequence comes from Megasphaera sp. ASD88, assembly GCF_002287425.1. Classification (NCBI taxonomy): domain Bacteria; kingdom Bacillati; phylum Bacillota; class Negativicutes; order Veillonellales; family Veillonellaceae; genus Megasphaera; species Megasphaera sp. ASD88. Next base: position 25,254 of record NZ_NQXW01000007.1, read on the forward strand.
AGCGGCGGAATATGGATGTGAATGACGTTGAGGCGATAATACAAGTCCTGCCGGAACGTCCCCTGACAGACCATACTCCACAAGTCCTTGTTCGTCGCCGCAATCAGGCGGACGTCTACCTTGACCGGCTTGGCCGCGCCGATGCGCTGCACTTCTTTTTCCTGTATGACACGGAGCAGCTTGACCTGCGCTGCCAGGCTGAGCTCGCCCACCTCGTCCAGGAGCAGGGTTCCCCTGTTGGCCAGCTCGAAAAAGCCGACCTTGCCCTGCCGCCGAGCACCTGTAAAGGCGCCGCTTTCATAGCCGAACAGCTCCGACTCGAACAAGGTGTCGGGGATGGCGCCGCAGTTTATCTTGATAAAAGGCTTGTCCTTTCGCCGGCTCGTGTGATAAATTTCGTTGACGACGACTTCCTTCCCCGTCCCCGACTCGCCCGTAATCAATACGACGGACTCGACGTCGGCGACGACGTGCACCAGATGAAGTATCTTCTTCATGGCCGGGCTGTGGGCCACGATGGGGCCGCCGCTGCCGTTGAACAAGGATATTTCCCGCATATAGCTCTTCGTGTACAGCCGCTGCTCTTCCAGCTTTTTGCGCAGCGTATTGAGAGCCGACATGTCCTGTATGCTGATGACGATAGTTTTGAGGCGGTGCTGCCGGTCGAATATGGGCGCGCCGGTGCACAAGAGCTCCTTCTGCTTGTACGTTCCCGACACGACGATGCGTTTAGGATCTTCGTTCATCTTGCGTATCAGTTCGCCGCAGACGGAATGCTCCCGGTCGAATATTTCCATAGAGCGGCCCAAGACGTCGCGCCGCTTGATGCCAAGGGTCGTTTCCAGCGCCTTATTGACCCGGATGATAACGCCGTTTTTATCAGCCACGACGATGCCGTCGGCGACGACCTCCAAAATGGCGTCGATTTCTTCCAGCACGTCTATCACGTTGTCCAATTCCTGGGCGGAGCACCGTTCTTTCCCCGATATATGGGCGACGATAATGCTGCCCTGCCGCTGCCCAGCCTGGGTCCACGGCAGAAGATGACAGATAATCATGCCCCCCTCTACTGCAACGGCAAAGCGCCCCTGCCCATGTACGATGTCGATTTGCGCCTCCAGCGCGCCGATAAGCTCGTCTTCCGTCACGCCCAATTCCGCCTTGAGCTCGTCAGCCGCTCCGTTGCGGTATACGGCGCGGCCGTCTGTATGGACGATAAAAATCGCACAGTAAATAGAATTCAGTATTGCGTCAAAATCTGCATATCGGCGAAACGCCGCCTCTCCGTTCATGCAGTCCCCCTCCTTTTTCTCCTTATTGTACACTATTTCCCCGTCCTTTGCCTACTCTTTCCGCCTATGCAAAAACCAGCCTCTCCCTCGCGGGGAAAGACTGGCTTATCTTGCGTTTATTATTTTAAGAAGCCCTGGATGATCATTTCTTCCGCTTCTTCTGCCGTAAGGCCTAATGTCATGAGCTTGGTCAGCTGTTCGCCGGCAATCTTGCCGATAGCCGCTTCATGAATCAGGGCTGCATCCGTATCGTTGGCCGTCAGTTCGGGAATCGCCGAAATCTTGGCGTCGTCCATGATGATGGAGTCGCAGGCCGAATGGCCGTGGCACTGGGCGTTGCCGATGACCTTGGCCCGGAAAATCTGGTGGGACGTGCCGCGGGCAACGGCGCGGGATACGACATCCGTGCTGGAATCCTTGCCGTTCAGTTCGACTTCAAACTCCGTTTCGGCAAACTGCGCGCCGTCGGTCATGAGCTTTTCCTTGACGATAAACGTCGCGCTGGCTGCCAAATCCGCCTTCGTGACGCGCTTCGTCGAGTCGACGCCCTTGATCTGCGTCGTTTCCATTTCCATATAGCTGCCTTCTTCCATATGGACGATGGTTTCCGGGTTCATGATCTTCTGGCCCTTGCCGTCCCCGTCGCCGTAGTGCTTTTCTACGTAGCGTACGCGGGCGTTTTTGCCGATATGGAAAGTATGAATGCCGTCGTGCTGCGAGCCGTCGTCGCTGCCGCAGTGGATGCCGCAGCCGGCGACGATGACGACGTCAGCCCCTTCTCCGACGTAAAAATCATTGTATACGACGTCCTTGAGGCCGGCCTGGCTCAGGACGACGGGAATGTGCACAGCTTCGTGCTGCGTTTCCGGCTTAATATACACGTTGATGCCCGGACGGTCCTTCTGCGGTTCGATTTCGATATGAGCCGTTGAAGCGCGGCCGACGCTCTGGCCGTTCGAGCGGATATTATATGCGCCTTCAGGAATGCCATGCAAATCGGCGATGACTTCCAGCAAATGTTCTTGATACTTATCCATCAGTCTTCCTCCTTATAAAACTTGCAGTTTCCTACGACGTCCATCAATTCGGGAAGAACTTCTTCCTTCGTGCCGACCTTGCGGACCGTGCCGTCAGCAATGAGGACGATTTCATCGGCAATGTTGAGAATGCGTTCCTGATGGGAAATGATGAGAATCGACTGCTTCTGATCGTGCATTCTTTCAAATACCTTGATGAGTTTATGGAAGCTCCACAAGTCGATACCTGCTTCCGGTTCGTCAAAAATAGCCAGCTCCGTGTTCTTGCGGGCTACGATCGTAGCGATTTCAATGCGCTTCAATTCGCCGCCCGACAAGGACGCGTCCACTTCGCGGTTGATGTAATTTTCCGCGCAAAGGCCGACTTCGGACAGGTATTGACAGACGACGCATTTGTCGAGCTTCTTATTGCCCGCCGCCAGACAGAGCAGGTCCATGACGGTGATGCCCTTGAAGCGCACAGGCTGCTGAAAGGCGTAGCCGATGCCGTTCTGGGCCCGCTTCGTAATGTCCCAGTCCGTAATGTCCTGGCCGTTGAAGAAAATCTGGCCGCTCGTCGGCTTTTCAATGCCGGCGATTAATTTAGCCAGCGTCGATTTGCCGCCGCCGTTCGGGCCGGTAATGACGACGAATTTCTGTTCGTCGATGACCAGATTGATATCTTTTAAAATTTCCTTTGTATTTTTCGTACCATTTTCGTCGGGAACGGAAAACGATACATGGCGTAATTCTAACATGTATTCTTTCACTCCTTTAATGGTTAGGACTGACTTTCGTCATTCATACAGTAGTATATCATACTAATATGGTGATGTATACATAAAAAAATATAAAATTCCGGATAAAATTGTTTCTCCACCCCGGCAGATAAAAAATAATTCCCTGCAGCTGATTCACTGTACCAACTGCAGGGAATTCCCAGAACAAAGGAGCTTATATGTCAGGATAAAATTACGCTTTCACCATGCGGCGAGACACGCCGAGAATGCGCACGCTGTTCAATACGACGGCCAGCGTCGCTGTATTGTGGATGACTGCGGCCCATAAGGGGCTGATGCGCCCCAGCGCGCCGAGAAGCATAGCCGCTGAATTGACGACAATCGTCGCCGTAAAATTCTGATTGATGACCTTCATGGTCTGCCGGCCAATCTTCAATGCATCATACAATTTTCCCGGATCTTCGGAGCGAATCGTAATAGCTGCCGATTCAGCCGCTATATCCGTCTTGTTGCCGCCCAGGCTGACGCCGATATCGGCAAAGGCCAGTGCCGGCGCGTCGTTGATGCCGTCGCCGACCATCATGACGCTGCCCCGCTTCTGCAGCTTCATGACGTAATTAGCCTTATCTTCCGGCAGTATTTCAGCATGATAAGAATCAATGTCCATTTCGCGGGCCACTTCTGCCGCCACTTCCTTGGAATCGCCAGTCAGCATGATGACTTCGTCTACACCGATGCGGCGCATTTGATTGAGGGTTTTCTTCATAGCCGGGCGAACCGGGTCTTCAATCGTCAGGCAGCCGATATACTGCTTGTCCCGCGCGACAAACAGCAGATTTTTTCCCCATGACTTGTCGCTTTTTTCCGGCATGCCCTGCACGCCTTCTTCCTGCATGAAGCGGCGGCTTCCGACGAGGACGTCGCCGCCGGCAAAGTCTTCAAAGGGAGGCACGGAGGCCCTCATGCCGCGGGCTACAACCGTTTCGGACATATCGTGATGCGGTACGTCCCAGCCGTGAGCCTTGACGTATTTCTGCACCGCTACGGCCAGCGGATGAACGGAGTGCATTTCCGCCGACGCAGCCAGTAAAATCATTTCCTTTTCGCCTACGCCGGGAACCGTAGAAATATGGGCAATCTGCGGTACGCCCATGGTAATCGTGCCGGTCTTATCGAGGACAACCGTATCGATATCGGCCAGATTTTCGATGTAGTTGCCGCCTTTAATGAGAATCCCCTTGCGGGCCGCCATGCCGATGGCCGCAGAAATGGCCGTCGCCGTCGACAGCTTCAGGCCGCAGGAGAAGTCGATGAACAGCAGGTTCAGCACGCGCTGCCAGTCCCTCGTCGCACCATAGACAATAGCCGCGCCGATAAAGGAAATAGGAACGAGCATATTGGCCATCTTATCGGCAAAATTCTGCACTGGCGCGCGGCGGGTCTGCGCCTCTTCGACCAAGTGGATAATCTGGGCCAGCGACGTATCGGCGCCGACCTTTTCGACCTTGACGACGAGGTCTCCGGCCTCGATGACGCTGCCGGCATATACAAAGGTCCCGGGCTGCTTGATAGCCGGATTCGATTCGCCCGTAATGGAGGCCTGATTGACTGCCGCATTCCCGCCGACGACTTTCCCGTCCACACAGATCTTTTCGCCCAGATGGACGGCAATCGTATCGCCTACCTTCAGTGAGTCGACAGGGACCTTTCGTTCCCGGCCATTTTCCACGAGCCATACGTCCCGCTGATCCAGCTTCAAGAGGCCCGAAATCTGGCGGCGCGCCCGTTCGGCAGCATATTCCGTCAGCATTTCCGCTCCATTGGAAAGGGCCAGCAAGGTCAGGCTCGATTCGGGCTTGCCAGCCAGGACGGACGCGGCCACAGCCGTAGCGGTCAGCGTATCGGCATTAGCCTGCTTGTCCCGGATAACGCCCATGACGCCGTTCTGGATAAACCGCCGGGCGATAAATAAGGTAAACAAGCGCCGGAACAGGAGAATGCCGTCGTAAAATTCCGGATTCGTTTTGCGTAAAATATTCATGGCGATAAAGCCGCCGACAGAAATAATGGCTTCGCGCCGGTATGCCGCTACGTCCCATTCTTTTTTATCTTCCTTAGCTTTTCCGTATTTCTGCTCAAAGGAGCGGACCAACATGCGGATAATCCGCAGATCCACCTTCCCCTGGTAGTATATGGTCAGCTTTTGCTCGTCAGACGAGGCGGCAGCCACGCCGGGAATCTGGCGCAGCTTGACGCTCAGGATAGAGCGCATGCGCAGGGGCAGCACGCTGTGAAGCGGCAGGGTACAACACGTATACATCTTATCTCCGCCCCCTCATCAACGACGTAGCCCACCACAGCATCTGCGGTCCCGACGGGCGCTGATTCTGGCCGATCATCTTGCGCATGCCCCGCACGGCCAAAAAGAGAGACAAGAGGGAACGCAAATCAAAGACGTTGGCCGTCTTCTGCGATACGGCAGAATTCAAGAAATTCAGCGTCTCATACAGCACATCCGTATAAGCCGACGCAGCCGTTTTCGTCTGCACAGGCGCCGGCACATACGGCGGAGCCGGAACAGCGGGAAAAATACGTTCCCCTAAATAACGTTCCAACGCATCCAGAGCCCCTTCATTATCCGAGCATACCAGAATACTCCCTGTCGCCGCATTGACTTCCACGCGCCGCGCCGCCGGCAAACTGCCGAGAGCCTGCTGCAGAAGCTCGGCCAGTGGCTGATTCTGCACTAATGCGGCAGCCCGATATCGGCGTCGGCCCCGTGTAGAAGATACACAGGCAAAAGCCGGTATATTCGGTCTGACAGGCGCGGCAGGCATAGCCGGAGCCGCATAGGGAGGATTGGCAGCCTGTTTTCCCATTCCCTTGCCCCTTCCTCCGGCTGGAGAAAATCCGCCGCCGGACACCATGTTATGAATCGCCTTTCCGATAGAAGCTCCCAACATAAATCCGGAAGCATAAGACATAATCAACCTCTCCTTTCCGCATGGTTCATGATATACTGTTCCACCCGGGCCAATTCGGCATTGCTCCGCAGCGCCTGCGGCCTGTACAAAATCAGCACGGAACCGGTAACAATATTGATTTCTACCTTATCAATTTCCCTATAGCTGGCCACATAGGCATATATCTTTCCGGCCAGCTCCGCATTGCCGACCAGCTTGCGGCTGTACAAGCGGATGCGCCCCGGAAGATACGATGAAATGCGCACAGCGCGGATGATAAAATCCCATTTCGATACAGGAAGCACGTGAGTAAGCCGTCCCTTCTTATCAATGATTACCAGTGTAAAAAAGACCGTCACCGCCATGGCGACAGTCTTTTCTATAACGCTTCTTATTTTGCCGCTGCTTCCTGCGCCGCAATCAAGTCTTCCAATTCTTCTTTTTGACGCTGTAATTCAGCCAAAGGCACATCGGCCGTAACCGTCCCGGCTGCCGGCTGCTGCAGGGCCAACAGCTGCTGCTCCCGTTCTGTAAGCAGTTTATACCCAAATACGCCGGCGACGACGCCAATACCTAAGCCAATCCAAAAATCGCTGTTCTGAAACATAGCCAACCTCTCCTTTGAAAAACAGATATTGATATTTATTACAAAGTTATTATATATCAAACGAAGGCCGATGTAAATATTTTTGATAATAATTATTTTATTTAATACTAAAAACAGCAGCCCAGCCCGACCATAAAGGTATGCGACTTCATGGCCGGGCTGGGTTTTGTATATCAACACAGGCTCTCGTCGCGCGGAAGGGGAGGTTGCGCAAAACGCGGGAAACCTGATGTTGGTAAAAGAATATGAAGTTGTCCATAGGCGGCCGACGGCAGATATACTGCGTCAGACTCAGTTATTGCCTTAGAACTTGTACGTTACCTGCAAGCGCGTGTAGTCGCCTAATTCGAAGCTTTCACTGCCGTAGAGGGTATCGCGCTTGCCGATGCCCTTGGCCCCGAAGGTGTAGAAGGCTTCAATGAGGAAATCCTTCGCCGGGACGTAGCCGCCGCCGATGGTAAAGCTCTTGATACCGTCGAGATAGCGGTCCGGCAGGGATTCCGTGCCGTTGCCGCCGAAGAACGAACCGTGTTCGAAATATTTGTAATCGGCGAAGGCGTTCCAGCTGCCCGGCACATCCGTATCGGCATGGCCGACGTCGATGCGTGCGACCCAGAAGCGCGGCGTGCCGCCGTTGGCCCGTCCGGCAATGTCGAAGTCCGACGTGCCGGATTCGTGCCGGTATATCGTATGGCCGTTCATGAAGCGGCCGAAATCGGTGCGGTTCTGACCCCATTCATAGGAGAAGCGGATCTTGTCGTTCAGGCGGTACGTCGCGCCGACGCCGACGACGTTAGCCAGCTCGTCGAAAGACGCCACGTCGTTATGGTCGCCGTTGGCGTAGGCGATGGAGTGCGTATCGTCGTTGAGAGAGCGCAGATACCAGGCCTGTACGCCGAAGTTATCACCAAACTGGTGCTTGACCTGGGCAAAGGCCGCCCGTTCGATAGACGGGATCTGGTCTTGCACGAGGACGGTACCTGTAACTTTTACTACTCCGCCTACAGCACCAGCAAGAGTTTCCTGCAGCGGCAGCGAGCTTCCATTTTCTGGATTCCATCCCGTATTTATGCTGGTAATAAATGTTCGGGCAAGCACTCCGATCTTGCTATGGGTAGAATACCCCGTCTCCACAGCTGCACCGTCTATACCAGTGTTACGGTCTAACCGCTGCAATGCGTTATCCGGATTCCATAATGATTGACCCGCCATTTCTTTAGCCTTTTCTGCTGCAGTATCATCCTTACCCCAAATGATCAATTCTCCATCCTGCACATCTTCTACAGCGATGGCCTGTGTATAAAAGCGATACTGATTGGCTTTATCTAAGCTGGCACGGCCTAATTCTTGCAATACGATATTTCCAGTATACTTGCCATATCCTAAAAACTCAGAAGTGACTGTATACCTTCCTGGCGTCAAAATATTCGTATGAGAGTTGTTAATCTGTGTAGTTTTTCCATTATCAACGGTTACTTCAAATTGATTTTTACTGTCCTCCCATACGGCTTCTGTCTTATCTGTAACAGCCTGCATGTCCTTTAAATCATCTGCAGTTAATTGTACCCCATCAGAATTAGCAAAAGTGCTCGAGGTATTGATAAGATTATAAAATTGCCGGCTATTTCCTTGACTATCCGTTACGGTTACTAATTCCCATGCATAGGTATTTACAGGCCCGATTCCTTGAGTTAAAGAGCGATCAATGTAACCCGCAATCTCCTCATACATATCTGGGTTCTTTTCTTGAATAACCTGCAAATATTGGGAAATAATCTCTCCTTGTTCTTCGGGAGACGATGCGTTGGCTAACTTTTGATACAGCCCTTCATATACAACATTGCCACTATCGTCTGTAACTGTCATTGAGCCATCTGTATACTGACTACCAAATTGTCCCGAATAGCCTAGCCATTCTGCTTTAGTCGGCGCACGGAAAAAGGTCTGTATCGTCGCATGAGTATAGGCAGAATCGGTAATGCCCGTACTAGAACTGAAATCGCCGTAACCGATCCGCACCTGGGTCTTATCGTTCGTCCATACGGCTCGGACCCCGTCGTATTCCTTACCGAACCAGTAGCCCGTAACGCCCAGGGGCTCGGTCAGGCGGCCGACGGAGAAGTCCCATTTCTTAGCGTGCTGGGTCACGTCGACAGTTTCCAAGCGCTGATGGTTCAGCCCTTTAGAATCGGAAATATCGTACTGCGTATCGACACCGCTCATGCCGGAGGCGCTGCCGAGGACGGTGACGTTCGTATTTTCGCCGATGCGGGCGTCCAGTCCTAAGCGCAGGCGCTGTTCAAAGCCGTGTCCAGCCTTTTCTAATATATTCTTTTCAGCTGTCCCAACGCTGGATGTCGCCGCAACACGAGCTTCCGGCTTATTTTGGCCTGTAAAGGAATTCCAACGGGCGCGGTAATCGCCGATGATTTCGACGCCTTCGGTTTTATCGACATCGAAGGGCCGCTGGATGAACCAATCCGTCTGGAGCTTGATTTTCTTTTCTTCCGGCGCGACTTCGGCCTCGCCGACAGCTTTATCCAGTTCTTTTGACATCGTATGGGCGTCGGGGCCGAATTTGAAGTTGGCCCCGACCTTATAGACCCGTTCCATCAGAGCCCGGTCGTCGTCGCGGTGGTTAAACAGGTTGTCGATGCCGAAGTAGACCGACGAATCCTTAGACAGTTCTTTTTGAATCAGCAGGTTCCACAGCCCAAAGGTCTTTTTCTGATAGGATATCTTGTCGCTATCTTCAAAAAAGTAATGCGTCCCATTGCTGTCGCTTTGCATATAATTGCCGTTTCCTGCAATAGAATTGCTGTCCAGCATGTTGATATAATAATTTCCCCACAGAGACGCGCGCCAACCCTTGTTTTCATAGGTCAGGCCGATATCAACCTTGTGCTGCGGCTTGTCGAGAAGCTGCCGCGGCATGTCGGGATCGCTCTTGTTTATGGCATGAAGATAAGTATACCCCAAATGAGCCGACCAATGATCATTAAACTGATGATTTAGCTCTGCTTCTACGCCGGTAATCTCAGCTTTCCCAATATTTTTAAAGCTATATATCATATCGGGCGGCTGCAGCCATTTAAATGTCGAATCGCCGGGATGAAAATCCATGAGCGCTCCCGTGAAGTACGTCGTCATATAATCCGTAATCTTATTATGGAAGACATTAAACCGCGTTGCCGTTTTTCCGCTTTCCAATTCAAAGCCTATATCCATATTGACAGATTTTTCCGGCTTCAAATCAGGATTTCCTACCCAATAATATCCGAGGCGTCCGACTTCAGAGCCGATCCCCTCTACCGTACCGGCCGGCGTGCCGCCATACATCTCCCAATTATAATATAGCTCGCCTAATCCAGGGGCAGTATATCCTGTGCCGATGTTAGCTTTAAAGCGTCGGGACGTTTTTCCGCCTACATTATGCGTCAACCCAATATTGAAGGTGACTTCCGAACCGAATAAATCGCTATGATCTAAACGGACAATCGGTGACAATATAGTCCGATCATTTACCTGCCATGTATCTTGAAGAAAGAAGTACTGTTTTTTTAACTCAGCCTGACCTACTTCTACAGTATTATTGCGTTTATTATATTCCTCCATAAACTTCTTTCCATTTAACGTTAAAGGAAATGCAGTGCCATATAAAGAAGGATTATAATAAGCCATAATTAGTACTTGGTATAGTCATAATCGGCAAACGCACTATTCTCTTGCTTTAATTGGCTGGCAAACTGATTTATTTTTTCTAAATCATCGCCCGTCGCTGTATATAATCCAGTTGGATTGGTTCCATTATTCGTAAGACGATTGTAGTCCTCCTGCGTCAATGCCGGAGCTGTACTGCTTCCATAATATTCGTAATTTTTATCCCAATACGGATATCCGTTTTCATCAAAGGACATTTTATACGCGTGAACGTTAGACGCCCCTTCATTGGTATAAACCAGATTCCCTTCTTCGTCTATCGTTGTCATATTTTGGAGATTTTTATCATAATTCCATGGATCAATAGAGCGCAAATAAGACTGGGGAGCATTTTTTATGCGGCTGCCTTCTGCCGTTTCCTGGGAAAAACCAAAACCATAGGAGAGCAAATGGTCGTCATTGATTTGCGTGTTGGCCGACGCGTCAACATTCCACTGCTTATGTTCCAAGTCATCGATAGATTCCAGTGTATTTTTCCCCTCGTAAGAAGAGGCTCCGGAAAAAGAAGATAAGGATATATCGTCTTCTGTCAATTTTGAATAATTATAGCTAATATTCCAATCTGTGCTGCCGCCATTATTCCCGCGGTATGTCAAGCTTGTTTTATCGCGGGTCACATCGCGTTTAAATTGCTGCTGCGGTCCCGATTCAGAATACCAAACATATCGTTCTAAATCTTCTGTTGTTCGATCTATATTGATATCAATGGCATTACGGTCATTGATATCATATGTCCCAATAAAGCCGATATTTTTAATATCGCCATAATACCGCAAGGAATTACGCATAAATCTTCCGGTTCCATCCGTATCTTCCAACGTTGCCGTTTCATATACAGGCATAATATCCCGCTTACTGCCATATACAGCGGCACGGAACTTTCCTACTTGCCCGGAATCGGCACGAAGAAATACGTTCTGATACGGAAACAGATCGCTGTCGCCTTTGGCGCGGCGACCTTCCACATTGAATTGAAATCCAGCTTCTTTTTGCGGCCGTTTTGTTACGACATTAATAACGCCGCCAATCGCATCGGAACCGTATTTTGCCGACGCTGCCCCCTTGATGATCTCGATGCGTTCGACGTTTTCCGTACCAAGGCGCTGCAGTTCGTCGCCCTGGCCGCTGTATTTCGACACGTCGCCCATGACGGGCTGGCCGTCGATGAGGATGAGCGTATGGCGCGGCTCGGCCCCGCGGATCGACACGCCGACGCGGCCCATAGCGTCTACCGTGCGGGTCACGCCCGTTTCATTGAAAATAATCTCCTCGACAGATTTAGCCTGTTTCTTTTCGATGTCTTCGGCCGTGATAATCGTCGTCTGCTGCGACTCGTACTTGGCTTCTTCTTTCGCCCGGTCGGCCTCAACGACGACATCCTTTATAGTGACATCGCTGCTCCCTCCCCCGGTGGTTTCTGCGGCGAAAGCCGGCAAGGACAGCCACGTCGTAATAGCGCAGGCCAGCAAGGCGTAGCGTTTTTTGTGTCTCATCTGCATTCTCCCCTTCCTGTAACTATAAGGTATTTCATATAGATATAATAAATGATTTCGAAAATCCTTTTCTATAATACCATGTAAAAAAATACATTTTCCACTCCTATCCGACACAAAAACAGCCCAAATAGCCAATAACAAATAATGAGAATTTATAAAAAGATATGCCGTCCCATATCCCAGGAAAAATAAAACGGCTGCAAAAAAATAGAGAGCACCGCACGATGCTCTCCGTCTTACTTATCATTCGTTTATTTTGTCATCAAATCCGTCAGATACTGCCGGAAGGGCTCGCCCAAATCGGGACGGCGCAGGGCGTACTCAACCGTCGCCTTTAAAAAGCCCAGCTTATCGCCTACGTCGTAGCGTTTGCCTTTAAAGCAGTAGGCGTATACGGCTTCGCGCGACGCCATAGTCTGAATCGCGTCGGTCAGCTGGATTTCGCCGCCTTTGCCCGGTTCGGTGCGGGCCAGCACTTCAAAGACGTCGGGCGTAATGATGTAACGGCCCAGGACGGCCGTACGGCTCGGCGCTTCTTCGACAGACGGCTTTTCAATCATATTCGTAACCCGCAGGACATTCTTTCCTTCGACGGGAACGCCGGCTACGATTCCATAGGACGATACTTTCTCCAAGGGCACTTCCTGGCAGCCCAAAATCGTCGCGCCTAAGTCGTTATAAATGTCAATCATCTGGCGCAGAGCCGGGTTCGTTTCATTGTATACGACGTCGTCGCCGAGAAGGACGGCAAAGGGTTCGTCGTCGATAAAGGACCGGGCGCACAAGATAGCGTCGCCTAAGCCGCGCATGTGCTTCTGCCGGATGTAGTGGATGTTGATTTCCGAAATACTGCGGACCATCTTCAGCAGCGACTCCTGCCCGTGGCTTTCCAAATGCATTTCCAGGCCCGGATTCGTATCGAAATGGTCCTCGATGGCCCGCTTGGCGTGACCGCTGATGATCAGGATTTCTTCGATACCGCTCTGCAGGGCTTCCTCTACAATATATTGAATCGTCGGCTTATCGACGATAGGCAGCATTTCCTTCGGCGTAGCCTTCGTCGCCGGCAAAAAACGGGTGCCGAAGCCGGCAGCCGGTATGACGGCCTTGCGAATTTTCTTCATAGCAGATCCTCCTTATTCAAACCAGCGGGACAAATCGAATTCTTCGCCGATCTGTTCCTTGATATATCCCTGCGCTAAATACAAGCCTAAAAGCGACAAGGTGGAAATGCGCAGCATCGTGCTGTCCCAAATGTCGCCCAAATCGGCCAGTACCGGCGAAATATCTTCCATGATATCCAAGGCTTCTTCGCCGCCGAAGCCGGCAGGCCGTTTTTTCGCCAGCCGCAGCAGCTGCGACTGCATGGCCCTGTCGGAAATACCGGCCAGGCGGAAGAACCGCGTCGCCATGCTTTCGTCGATCATAGCCAGCTTCACCAGGGGCGAATTGAAGGAACGGACGATATATTCCGCCGGCATGGGCGTTCCCTTCAGCACCTTGCGCAGTTCCTCTTCCGTAAAGCCGCGGTAGCGGAACAAGAGCGGATACGAATCAGCCAGGATTTCAGCAAAGTGCGTTTCCTTGCCTTCAAAGGCCGTGCAGTGGAGATAATCGAGCTGCTGGTAATAGGGCCGTTCCGTCGGGAATCCGTCGAGGAAGGGCAGTACGTACTTGTCGATGTACTGGCCGAAGGTTTCGGCGTCGACGTTGTGGGAATTGCGCGAATACAGGAACAGCAGCAGGACAGACAGTATCTTATAGTGGTTATCCGACAAGTAGGGCATGATTTTCAGCGCGTCGACGGCAACGAGATGGCGCGTCGAAACGGGCGAGCCCTGCACGATATCGGCAAAGGCCTGCAATGCCATCGCCGCGACGTAATCCTTCGGATGGGCCACGTAGGCCTTTTGCACGTTCTGCAGCGCTTCCTGGGCCAGCAGCGACGACAGGGCTTTCTTTCGTTCGCCGTCGGAGCGACAGCCGATGCGGCGGAAGGCCGCCGCCGTAATCGAAGCGGCCTGCGCTTTCATATCCTCGGTCACCATGCCGAATTGACGCAGGAAATGAGCCGTGCACTGGGACATAAAGGGCGAATCAGCTTCGGGAGCCGCTTCCCAAATAGACGGCCGGCCGGCCATTGGCGCAGCCTTCGCCGCCGAGCGGGACAGGTCGTTGCCCCAGGGGCTCTTCTGCTGCTTCGTCTCGTTGCCGGCGTCACTATGCGTATGCTGCCGTACCGGCGGCATGACGGCCGTTTCATCGCTTGCAGGGGCCGCGCCGGTCTGACGCATAGCATCGGACAAGCGGCCTGCGTCGAACATAACTGTTTCGTCTGCCGCAGCAGCCGTTTCTTCCTGCTTTCTGCGCAGCTCGGCCGGACTGATGACCTGCGTTTCGTCGGAGACGCTTTTGGCGGCAGCCTTGGCCGTTTCAGCCATGACTTCCTGCACGATGCGGCGTCCCGGCCGCGCCGCGGCTTCGCCCTGCGATTTCGCCTCTAAATCGGCGGCTACGACGGCGGCCATATCGGCCAAGGCGGCGCGGGGAGCCTCTTCGTCTTCCCGTTCTCCCTCAGACCGTTCAGCGGCTTTGGCGCTCCGCAATGTTTCAGCCATGTCTTTCTTCTTGGCTTCTTCTTCCTTCGCCTTGTGAGCCGCAGCTTCTTCTTTATCGATTTTATCCATGGCTTCTAATATTTCTTCGCGCGACAATACCTGTGTCGCATCGAGATGTTCCTGTTTCTTAGCCGGACGATGCGGTTCTTCGTATACGATTTTTCCGTCGCGGCGTACGGCTTCTCCCTTCGTCGTCACGAAGGCCGTTTCGTCGGGATTTTCCTGACGCTCCCGCACGGTTACGTTAGAAATGCGAGGAATGGGCGCCGTATCTTCCCTGGCGGGCTGCTGCGGCTGCGCCGAGCGTCTTTTTTCCGCCTCGTCATACCCGAGGGACGACTTGCCCTGGCCAGGCCGTTCGGACACGGCGCGGCTGTGGCGGTTCTTTCCTTTTTTCTCTTCCTTTTCCGAGCTGCCGCCGGAAAATAAAATATAGCATACTACAAAAAAGACAACTGCAATGCCAGCTACAATAGCATATGGTAACAAATTTGCCATATCAACCTCTCCTCTATCTTGCTCTATCAAATATCTTTCCCTATTGTATCATACTGCATCTATTTTAGCACTAGCCTATTTAGGATGAAGCCCTATGAATTTAGGAAGCTATCGCCGTTGGACAAAGACCGCCGGGAACGGTATACTATGGGTATACTGCGCAAAGGAGGCGGGCCGTCATGCCCCATGAAATAAACCATTCGTACAAAGCCGTCATCTTCGATATGGACGGCACGGTTCTCGATACGTTGTCCGAACTGACTCATAGTCTAAATCATATATTCAGGCTCCACCAGATGCCGGAGCTCCCTCCGCAGGAGGTGCGCCTCTGCCTGGGCTACGGCTATACGGGATTGATCGAGCGGGCCGCTCCGTCCGTGCCGGCCGACGAGCAGGCCCTGTTAGCGGAAGAGTTCAAGCAATATTACAGCGCCCACTGCCAAGGCAATACCCGTCCCTACGACGGCGTCGCAGACATGCTGGCAGCGCTGCGGAACGGCGGATACAAGACGGCCATCGTTTCCAACAAAGGACAAGGCGCCGTATCGCTCCTCCACGACGAGTTCTTCCGCCAGCTCGTCGATTTCTCCATAGGCGAATCGCCGCAGTACCGCAAAAAACCTGCGCCGGACATGATAGAAAAAGCCCTGCACCTCTTGAACTGCCGGCCCGAGCAGGCCGTCTACGTCGGCGATTCGGAAGTAGATAAGGAAACGGCGGACAACGCCGGCCTGACGTCAGTCCTCGTTACCTGGGGCTTTCGGGACACGTCCTTTTTAGAAAGCCTTCATCCCGATTACCTCGTCCATTCCTGCCAAGAGCTGACTGAACTCTTTCTCCCCAACGCATAAAAAAACGACCCTTTGACGTTAGACCTGAAACTCTGACGTTGAAGGGTCGGTTCATTTTATTTCTTTTTTAATTCATTACATCGTTTTCCACATAAGCGATAGCGTTTGACGTCGCCTGGTCTACGAGGGGCGAATAGCTGATATTGTCATGACGGCGGCCGCGGCGGTCCACGTCGTAGCCTTCGCCGTCACCGCTGCGATTTTCCTGCACATGGACGGCCTTTCCCGGAGCAGCCAGGGTTTCAATGCGGATAACGCCTGCTCCCACCCGTTCGGTCAATGCCTTGAGGGTCTGCTCGCTTACCGGGCGGCGGACCGTAACGACGACCTGTTCGTTGACGTAATCAGGAATGGAGCCGACGTAGGTCTGCACGCCTTCCATCCGCACGATCGTATTGACGGCGCTGTTCAGAATGCGGTCGTAGTCGCTCCGGCTCAAGCGGACGCGGCGAATAGACACGGCGTCGGCGCGAGTCACTTCATGCTCAATGCGGTCTTCTAAATACCGGCCTGGGCTGCCTTTTATACCTAACACGAGGGTGTTGCCTTCCCAGTACATCGTCCCATACCGGAAATAGGCCACGGCCGAGCCATACTCGGCGTTAAGGCATTTCATGACCTGCATTTCCACCTGCACATGGGATACGTAGTCTTCGTCCGAATGGAGCAGGCGGTATATGACCTCGGCCGCTTCCATGCGGGTAATGCCGTCTTTCGGACGGAAATAGTTATCGTCGGGCACCATGATATTCTTGCTGTGCAGCACCTGAACGGCCGTCAGCTCAGCCGGCGATACGTCGCTTTCATCGGCGTATGCTTCCACTTCACCGTCGGCGTCCGCCAGGCGGCAGTACTGCAGATACCGGTACAGGACGCCGGCAAATTCTTCCCGCGTCACTTCTTTATCCGGCTGGAACGAGCCGTCTTCATAGCCCGTCAAAATGCCCTGGGCCGCTACGGCCGCCATGGCGTCGGCAGCCCGTCCTGGCTGGACGTCCTTAAACTCCGGATTCGCTAACGGCATATTGGCAGCAGCGTTGTAAATGAGCTGGGCCAAATCGCCGCGAGTCAACACGGTATTCGGATGAAACTGATCGCCCGTAACGAAGGTCAGGCACTGCGTATCGTACAAGTAGTCGACGGCAGCCCGCTGGGGCAATGTGTTCAAGTCCGTATACGGCGCTTCTGCCGAAGCAGCGCCTGCGGATAGTATAGCGGCGGTGCCTAAAACCGCCGCCAAGGCTCTATATTTCATGCAAATGTCTCCTTTTGCGACAATATTTACTGAACTACGATGCGCAGCGCACCGCCGAGGGCGTCGTCCAGGTTGGCCCGCGTTTCTTCCGAAATGGACTGTACGGTGAGGACGACTTTTTCATTGAGATAGTCGACGTCGGTCTTGACGACGGCATCTGTAGCTTCCGTAGCTCTGTATACTTCTTCGGCTTTGGACATCATCTTCTTATAGTCGTCATAGCTGTATTTAGCCGTCTGTACGTATACGACGTTTTTCGGTATGGTCTTATCCGCCGCCAGGACGCTTTCCAGTTCGTCCTTATTCTTCTGCGTCTTCACGCCGATGTGGAGCGTATCGCCCTGCCAGTACATAATGCCGTCGCCGGCAAATTTCTTAATCGAACCATAGGCCTCTGTAATATCCTTAAATACCTTCGTTTCCAGGGACGCTTCCTCCGGCGTCGCTTCCGGCGCCGCAGCCTGGGCCGAATCGGCAGTCATGACGATGCGGTACAATACGTTGACCGCTTCGCCGCGGGTAACGTATTCCTTCGGATTGAAGACGTTGTTGGAGCCCGTCATGTAGCCTGCCGCGCCCATCGCGTTGACGGCTTCCTTAGCCCACGGAGAAATCTTGGCTTCGTCGGCGAAGGGGACGGTCTGCTCGCCCGTCGTAGCCATGCCTTTATAGCTCATGTAATTGTAGGCGATAACGGCGAACTCTTCCCGCGTGATTTTCTGCGTCGGCCGGAAGGTGCCGTTGCTGTAGCCGCTCATAATCTGCTTATCGACAAGAGAAGAAATCGCCCGTTCGGACCAGCGGCCTTTGACATCCTTAAAGTCCGTCGTCACTGCCGCCGAATCTTCGCCGATCATGTTGTTGATAATCGCTGCAATGCCTTCGCGGGTAATGTCCTCGTTGGGACGGAATTTTCCGTCCGTGCCGCTGACGTAATGGCGGTCATAGAAATATTGTACGGCAGCTTTTCCCCAGTAATTGTCGATATCCGTCAGCTGCGACGCATTATTCGCCGCAAAAGCGGCCGTGCTGAGGCCGGCAGCCAGGGCGGCGGTTATAAAAACTTTCGCATATCTTTTCATCGTGCATCTCTCCTGTCACTATATAATTCACAGCATCGCTGTATACGTTATTCTCATATCTTTTTTATTTTATCACACTCAAAACGAATAGGGAATAGGCCGTCCTTGGCCAATCAGTATTCCCGGAAGGCCTCTTTGATCTCCTGGATATTCCTCGTTTTGAGCAGGGCCAGCTGCAGCAGGATTTTCGCCTTCTGCGGTGTCAGCGTATCGGCGCAGATCGTGCCCTCGTATTCGGCTACGGGCGTAACGGCTCCGCCCAGGGTCCGGCTGGCCCGCACGACGACGAGGCCCTCTTTCATTGCCTTCTGCAGGGACTGCCATACGGCTCCGGGCATGCGGCCGTGGCCAAAGCCGGCCAGCACGAGGCCGCAGACGTCCTGCGGGATGAGGGATTCTATCCAGCGTTCCATGCCAACATAGGCGTAGGCAACAACGACGGGCGGCAGGGCGGCACAGCCGCTGCAGGACAAGCCGGACTCATAGGTATGGCGGCGCAGCGGGGCTTGATAAAACATGGGCATTCCGTCCTGCATCAGTCCTATATAGCCGAGCTGACGGCTTTTAAAGGTGTCGACGTGAGTCGTATCGGTCTTTTCTACAAACCGGGCGCTGCAAATCGTCCCGTTCATGACGATGACGACGCCGTAACGGCCCGTTTCGGCCTGGGCCGCCGCCTGCACGGCTTCCAGCAGATTTAAGGGACCGTCGGCGCTGATAGCCGTCGCCGGACGCATGGAGCCGACGAAGACGACGGGCTTTTCCGTATGGACGGCCAGATTCAGAAAATACGCCGTTTCTTCCATCGTATCGGTGCCGTGGGTAACGACGATACCGTCTACGTCGTCCCTGCCGGCCAGCTCCTGCACCCGGGCGGCCAAGGCCAGCCACAGCCCTTCGCTCATATCAGAGCTGTCTATGCTGCAGAATTGCTCGCCCCGAATCCGGGCATACTGATGAACGGCGGGCACAGCCTGCAGCACCTCGTCTATCGTCGCCGCTCCGGCAGTGTATCCTGTCAAATCTTCTTCTGTCGCCGCCTTTCCGGCAATTGTCCCGCCGCAGGCTACGATGTATATATTAGGCAAAGCCATACATAATTTCCTCCAATCGTCTTTATATGAAAAAAGACCGGCATCGCACAGACGCCCAGTCTTTTTCCATGATTCAGTGTATTTCCGCAAGCCGGCTACCTCACGGGAACAGCCAGCGCTTCATCCAGCCATTGCACGGCGTCGCCCATCATATTCGTCGTCACGAAATGGCCCAGGCCGTCGTACGTCCCGTAACGGCTGATAACCTGGCTGTCTTTCGCCAGCTTCTCCATATACAGCTCCTGAGCCTTATTGTCGACGACGTCGTCGGCGCCGCCGTTAAGAGCCAGGACGGAGCGGCCGGCCAGCTTATGCGTATAGGCGTAGGGGTCCATGGCCTGAATCTGCATGGCCAGCACGCGGTAGCTTCTCGGCTTTTCGATGTGGAGCGCCGCCCGGAACCGGCGGTCCGATTCATCCCACCAGCCGGAGCCGTTCAGGGCTACGGCCGTACGGAATTCGGTATAGTGAGCCATGACGCCCAAGGCCGTAAAGGCCCCCATAGAATGGCCCATGACGGCGCACGGCACATGCCGCCGCCACTTGCGTATGTACTTGATGATCGACGGCGCTTCGCGGATATTTTGAAAAATCGTCTGCCAAAATTCACCGTACGACGCAGGGCTGTTGTAGTCGATGGGGCCGCGCTCGCCGTGGTTTACGGCTTCGGGAATGAGCACGTCGTATCCGTAAGCTGCCAGTAGATGGCCGCGGACGGACTGATATTCCTTCTGCGACGTCCAGCCGTGATAAAACAGCACGACGCCTTTCGGCATATCGCCGCAGGTGATCTGCAGGGCCGGAATGCCGTCTATATTAATTCGAGTTTCTCGTATCATATCCTATCCTCACTTTATCTCATTATGTCCGATGGAGGACCTTAGCGCCGGTTGCGGCGGCGGGCCAATGGCGGCTGCAGCAGCTCTTCCCATACGAGGCCGGCGTAAAGATCCCGTGCTTCGGGCGTCAGGCCGCTCCACGGTTCTGTTTTTGTCTTGGCCAGCCGAACCGGCGCAGCCGATTTGGGCTGAGGCGGCAGCGACGCGGCGTATGCCGCCAGCTGTGCCGCAGCGGCAGGAATGGCGGCAGCTGGTTCTTCTGCCGGCGCCTTGACCTTTCGCGATCGTATGGGAACGCGGCGTGGCGCCGTTCGGACCGGCTCCGGTTCATTCTTAGCCGGCGCAGGCTGCTGCCTTTTCTCTGCCGGCGGCGTCTGACGCTTCGGATAGCGCCGTTTTTTACGCATGGCGTCGGGCAGAGAAAACAAAATAATCATAATAATGGGAATGACGTAATTTAAGAGTCTGCCGTCAAATATATCCATGGTATCACCTGCTTATTCTTCTGCCTCAGACGTAAATCCGCCTTTATGGCCTTCGTCCTTCGCCGGCGCCGGCTTTGCCTTGGGGATGCCGGCCTGGGCCACAGCCGAGCGCATTTCCGTATCGGCCATGATATTTTTCATATTATAGTAATCCATCACGCCGAGCGTCCCGTCCCGCAGGGCCTGAGCCAATGCCAGGGGAACTTCCGCCTGTGCTTCGACAACTTTGGCCTGCATTTCCTGGGTATAAGCCTGCATTTCCTGTTCCTTCGCTACAGCCATGGCCCGCCGTTCTTCTGCTTTGGCCTGGGCAATCTGCTTATCCGCTTCCGCCTGGTCCGTCTGGAGACGCGCGCCGATGTTGCGGCCTACGTCGACGTCGGCAATATCGATAGACAGGATTTCAAAGGCCGTACCGGCGTCGAGGCCCTTGTTCAGCACGGTCTTGGAAATTTCATCGGGATTTTCCAGCACCTGTGAATGGTCGCTGGCCGAGCCGACGCTGGTAACGATGCCTTCGCCGACGCGGGCGATGACCGTCGCTTCGCCGGCGCCGCCAACGAGGCGGTCGATATTGGCCCGGACCGTCACGCGGGCCCGTACTTTCAGCTCGATGCCGTTTTGGGCGACAGCCGAAATAAAGGGCGTTTCAATGACCTTGGGGTTGACGCTCATCTGCACGGCTTCCAGTACGTCGCGGCCGGCCAAATCGATGGCGCAGGCCCGTTCAAAGGTCAGGGCCATCGTAGCCCGGTGCGCCGCAATGAGGGCGTCGACGACGCGGTCTACGTCGCCGCCGGCCAGATAATGGGCTTCCAGCTGGTTGGCATTGACGTTGAGGCCCGCTTTATTCGCCTTGACCAGCGGCAGGATAATCTTCGACGGCACGACGCGGCGCAGGCGCATGCCGATGAGATTGACGATGCCGACGGACACGCCGGCAGCCATGGCCGAAATCCACAAGCCGATGGGCACGAAGTGCAGAAACAGGGATATGGCCACAATGGCTATGACGATGACGATAATCGGTACGGCAAGAACTGATAATATGGACATAAGGTACCTCCTTTACTCGCTGCGTTTGGGAACCGGCTCGACGACGACGCGCGTTCCTTCTACTTCTACGACGCGCACTTCTACATCCCTCTCGATGAACGAGCCTGCCGATACGGCGTCGACTCGCTCCTTGCCGATGCGGATGGTGCCGGCCGGCCGTAAAATAGTAATGGTTTTTCCCCGCTGATACAGGTACTTGCTCTTATCAGACTGGGACGAATAGCCTTTCTCCTTCGTCGACTGCGTCGTCAGCATGAACTTCGCCGCCAGCCGGCTCTTCGGCAGACGCTTGCCGACAAAATAAAACAAAACTAAAGACAAGACGGTTCCGCCGGCTAAAATGTAGACAGAATCTATAGTCGCCCCCAGCGTATAAAATAAGCTGCCGAAGAGCAGCAGCACGCCCAGGACGCCGAAAATCCCCATGCCGGGAGACAGGATTTCCATCCCGACGAAGAACAGGCTGCCGATAAACGCGCCTAAGACGATCAGGCTGTCGCCCAGGGAATCCTCGCCGGATAAGAACAGCAGGCCGCCTAAGACGATGGCCGTGATGATGCCTACGCCGATGCCGGCCGTCTTGATTTCTACGAAAATCGCCATCAGGATGAGGGCGATGACGACCATGCGGACGTACTCGTTCTGCAGGATGCCGATGATGCTGTCCTTCCAGCTCTTTTCTTCATACTGCACCGATGCGTCGCCCAAGCTGAACAGCTTCAGCGCTTCTTCCGGCGAATTGGCCGTCCCTTCAGAAATGCCGAGCTCCTTGGCCTGCATATCCGACAAGGACAATATCTCGCCGGGCTCGGCGTAGTCGGGATAGCCGTGGGTCTTGTCAACCATGGCTTCAGCTACGCGGGGATTGTGGCCCATGTGGGAAGCTGTCGCGCTGAATTCCGATTTCATAGCGGCGATATTTTTCTCCGTATTGGGAATCGGCTCGGCTACACCGATGCTGCTTCCCGGAGCCATGACGATGTGGCGGCACGATAAGGCGATGAGGGCGCCTGCCGACCAGGCCCGCGACTTGACGAAAGCGATCGTCGGCAAAGATGTGCTCCGCAGCATATCCCGTATTTTGAGGGCGCTGTCCGCCCGGCCTCCCATAGTGTCGATAGACACGACGACGGCCGTATCGCCCGACTCTTCTGCCAGTTCCAGGCCACGCCGCACGAGAGCGGCCTGGCTCCCGTCGATTTCACCGGAAATGACGATAGCCCGCACCGAATCGGCCGCCTGAACGGACGGCAGCGCAGCCGCCGAACATATAATAAACCATCCAAGAACAACTAAACAAATGCGCCGCACTGCACTCATAGGCACCTCCTTTGGTCACTCCTCGCCTTCCGGCGCGTCGACGCACCGGAAATATCCGGCCTGCCGCAGCGTATGCAGCTCTTCCTGCGACAGCGAATGGGCCGCCTGCTTTTCCAATTCCTCTATCGGCTTGGCTTCCATCGCGCGAACGCGCTCCGCCACGGCCTCGTATACGGCGGCCGGCTTATTTTCCTTCATCCATTCCAGCATATGGTCCAGCCACTTCCGGCACGACCACGACTCGTCGCCGTGATTATGGCCGCGCAGGATCTGTACCTGTTCCTTTTCCGGAATTTGAGATAAAAACCAGTTCCATTTTTCCCGAGCAATCACATAGCGGTACATGGCGTCCACATCGCGCAGATGCCGTTCATGCAGCTCTAATGTATATCTCGACCAAAATAAACTGAGCGTCATAAGGACTACCTCCACTTACTAAAGTATATTTGCCTTATTTATTATACGTTTCCACACTCGGCAGGTAAATACCTTCTTTTTCAAAAAAATTTCCCGCCGAAATGCATATACTATATGTATCAGCATATGATCCTTATTATACTAAATATACAACTTGTATCGCAAAATATTTTTATAAAAAAATAAGGCTTGCCGATCGAAAATCGGTAAACCTTATTTTCTATTTCTTTAAACTCTTGTCAGCCTGAATGATTCATTTCATCCAGGGACAAGGAAAAACTCGGCGCGTAGTCGGCCAAGAACATATCGACTTCCGGCATGCCCAGCTGTTCCAGCCGTGCCTTCAGCGACGAGAAGGCCTCGGCAAACTCGCGGTTTCCCGCCGCCAGTTCCTGCCGGCATTTCAAATACGCGCTCAGCGTATCGGCCGCCTTGACGAAGGGCCACGCCGGATCCTCCTCGGCGCTGCAGATGAGCGGCTTGTAATAGGCCTGCAGTTCCTCCGGCAGCGTCTGAACCAGCTTTTCCTGGGCCATGGCCTCTACGTCGCCGTAGGTACGGCGCATCTTTTCGTTGAAATATTTCACCGGCGTCGGCATATCTCCCGTAAAGATTTCCGCTGCGTCATGATACAGAGCCAACACGGCCGCCTGCTTCGGGTCCGTCCGGCCGCCGAAATGCAGGTTACTGAGAAGGCAGAGATGATAGGCGATCATAGCCGTCTGCAGCGTATGCTCCTGGATGTTTTCTTCCTGCGTGTTGTGCATCAGGCTCCAGCGGCGAATGAATTTCATCCGCGCCAGGAGCGCAAAGAAATGGCTCATGACGGCCTCTTATTTCCGGTTCAGGCCCATAGCGCGGACGACTTTTTCGTACGTTTCGCTGGCCTTGGCATGGGCTTTCGCCGCGCCTTTGTCGAGAATTTCGTCCAGTTCTGGGTCGTTGACCAGCTGGGCGTAGCGGGCCTGAATCGGCTCGAGGGCGGCGATTACGGCTTCGGCCACGTCTTTCTTGAACGCGCCGTAGCCCTTGCCGGCATACGCTGCTTCGACTTCTTCATGAGTATGATCCGTCACGGCCGAGAAAATTTCAATCAGGTTGGAAATGCCCGGCTTGTTTTCCCTGTCGTAGTGGACGGAGTTTTCGCTGTCCGTCTGGGCCCGCTTGATTTTCTTTTCAATGGCCTTCGGTTCATCGAGCAGATAAATCGTCGCCGTCGTATTGTCGTCGGACTTGCTCATCTTCTTCGTCGGTTCCTGGAGGCTCATGACGCGCGTGCCGTCGTGTCCCAGGTAAATATCGGGAATCGTAAATACTTCGCCGTACAGGCGATTGAAACGCTGCGCCAGGTCGCGGGTAATTTCCATATGCTGCTTCTGGTCATCGCCGACGGGTACGTAATTGGTCTGATACAAGAGAATATCCGCAGCCATGAGAGGCGGGTAGACGAGCAGGCCGGCAGGAATCGAATCGCCCCGCTTCGCCGCCTTATCCTTGTACTGGGTCATGCGTTCCAGCTCGCCTACGTAAGACTGGGTCATCATAATCCAGCCCAGCAGGGCGTGTTCCGGCACTTCGGACTGTACGAACAGCGTAGATTTTTCCGGGTCGAGGCCCGATGCGATGTAAATAGCCGCCAGAGCCCGCGTCCGTTCATGGAGAAGCTTCGGGTCCTGGGGCACCGTAATGGCGTGCTGGTTGACGACGCAGTAATAGCATTCGTTGCCGTCCTGCATCTTCGAAAAATTGCGCAGGGCGCCTAAATAATTTCCCAATGTAAGATTGCCGCTCGGCTGAATGCCGGAAAAAATAATCGACATAGTATCATCCTCCTCAAATTCAACACATTGCTATGCTATAAAAAAAATCCTTCCATCCCTCTATGATAGGGACGAAAGGAAAGACATTTCCGCGGTACCACCCTGGTTGGCAAGCTGCCCGGCTCATACGCGCACGTTTCATGCGCTCTTCCTCATAACGGCGGAAGTCCCGGCGGCGCCTACTCGTCGTTCAGACCGCATCTCCCGGGCCCATTCCCGCCTGCGTCCTCATGCCGGCCTTCCACTGCCGCCGGCTCGCTGCAAAGGGTGCCGCAAGGGTACTTACTCCCGTTCATCGACATTCTCTATTACGTTCAATATTGTATATCCTGCACATCCCCTTGTCAAGCGCCGCAGCAGCACCGATTTAAGGGCATGCCATGCCTCCATCGTATTTCTTGCCATAAAAGGCAAGCATTAGACATGATCAGATTTAAAACCTATAATGTAATTAGTAAGAATACCTTATGTTAAAGGTCTTGACTTAAAGCAAACTCCATGTGATATGATAAAGTTCATCTCAGGATATACACCGCAAGGAGGGCTGCAAATGAATAAAAAGAAACTGTTGAAACGAATTGTTCCCGTATTGCTCATCGCCTGCGCCGCCGCGTACGCCTTCATTCCCGGCGTCAAGACGGCAGCCCAGCAGAGCCTTCGGACAACGAAGTCCCTGGCCGCTCATTACGAGCTCACCAGCAATGTAGACGCCATGAACATACGCCAGGTCATTACGAAAAACAGCGAGACGTCGCGGACCATCATGTGGCAGTCGGCAATGGCCGAAGACGATGCTGTCGTAGAATATCATGAACAGGGACAGGACGAGGTCTACGCTGTCGCGGCGACGAGCGAAGCCTTTACGGACGACGGCGTAACGACGTATATCCATAAAGCAACGCTGACGGAGCTGTCGCCCGGCACAGCCTACGAATACCGCGTCGGCTACGGCCAAAAGCGAAGCGCCTGGATTCGCCTGCACACGGCAGAAGGAAACGAATTTAAAGCCCTGATATTTCCCGACTCGCAATCCAGCGATTACAGCGTATGGGCCGCCACGCTGGACCCGGCCTGGCAGGCTCATCCCGACGCCCAATTCGCCATCTCTATGGGCGACCTCGTCGACAACGGCCAGGATCATTACCAGTGGAATGCCTGGTTCGACGCTGCGGAGGATATGATCAGC
Organism: Megasphaera sp. ASD88; assembly: GCF_002287425.1. Classification (NCBI taxonomy): domain Bacteria; kingdom Bacillati; phylum Bacillota; class Negativicutes; order Veillonellales; family Veillonellaceae; genus Megasphaera; species Megasphaera sp. ASD88. The sequence continues at coordinate 51,609 of NZ_NQXW01000007.1, forward strand.
AAGATCCCCATCGCGCCCGCCATGGGAAATCACGAAACGTACAACCGCGACTGGAAGATCCGCATGCCCGAAGCCTATCTCCGCCTGTTCGCCCTGCCGGCCAACGCGCCTGAGCCGTATCGGAACCAATTTTATTCCTTTGATTACGGCGACGTCCACTTCGTCGTCCTCAACACGCAGATTTCCGAAATGGCTCAGTTCCAGCCCAAGCTGCTGGAAGATGAAATGGCCTGGTTCCGCCAGGACATGGCCCGCACGACAAAGAAATGGAAAGTCGTCGTCATGCACAAGGATGTCCTGCAGTACGGGTTCCAAAACCGCCCGCAGCCCCGCGAAGAAGGCTTTTCCGAAGAAGGCCGCCAATGGATGCCCCTCTTTGATGAATACGGCGTCGACGTCGTATTATCAGCCCATCTCCACAGCTATCGCGACCGCGGCCATATCCGCAACTTCCAGCGCGATGCTTCAGGTCCGCTGTACATCCTGACGGGCGTAGCCGGCAGTGTCCAATATCCCGGCCTATGGAAAAACCATTCCCTGGACGAATACGCAGCGCCTCAGCCGGAAACGGAAAACTACCTGGTCATGGAAGCCTCCGACGCTGCCCTTACCTTTACGGGGTACCTGCCTTCCGGAGAGGAACTCCATACCGTCTCCATCCAAAAATAATCATATCAGTCTGCACGGCCCTTCCCCCAACGGTACGCCCGGGGGAGGGCTTTTTTGCGGTACATCGCAGCATACTCGCAACGCCGATAGCCTGCGGCCTTCCCTTCAATAACAAAAAACATCCCGCCTGACGAAAGAGCAGACGGGATGCATACGAATAGAATATTTACTTATTTCAAGACGGAAACGCAGCGTGCGCACAGCGTCGGATGTTCGGCATCAGCGCCGACGGTTTCACTGTGAATCCAGCAGCGTTCGCATTTTTCATGAGTCGACGGAGCGACGACGACCTTCATATCGCCATGGTCTTCGCCGGAAACGGCTTCAGCCGGGGCCGCTTCGTTCAGCAAGGAAACTTCGCTGACGATGAGCAGCGTCGCCAGCTGGTCTTTCCACTGGCTGAGGAAGTCGTAGTCTTCGCCGGAAGCGTAAATCGCAACGGCAGCGTCCAGGGCATGGCCGATCTTCTTATCCTGACGAGCGCCTTCAAGGATACGCGTCAAATCGCGGCGGTACGACAGCAGCGTATTCCAGCGAGCTTCCAAATCGGCGTTCAAATATTCCGGATGAGCTTTCGGCCAATCCGTCAGAAGAACGCTTTCTTCCTTGCCGGGAATCTGCGGCATGTTCTGCCAAACTTCTTCTGCCGTGAAGGACAATACGGGCGAAATGATCTTGACCAGCGTATCGAGAATCTGGTACATTGCCGTCTGGGCGCTGCGGCGGACCTGCGAGTCGGCCTTTTCCGTGTACAGGCGATCTTTGATGACGTCGAGGTACATAGCGCTCAAGTCGACGGTGCAGAAGTTGTGAATCGCATGGTACATGACGTGGAACTGGTAGTTTTCATAGGCTTCCGTAACCGTTTCATATACTTGTTCCAGACGCATAAGAGCCCATTTATCGAGTTCGGTCATATCGGCATAAGCGACGGCGTCCGTTTCCGGATTGAAGTCGCTGAGGTTGCCCAAAAGATAGCGGAAGGTGTTGCGGATCTTGCGGTATACGTCAGACAGCTGCTTCAAAATCTTCGGGGACAGGCGGATATCGCCCTGGTAGTCGGCCGAGGATACCCACAGGCGCATGACGTCGGCGCCGTACTGTTCGATGACTTCCTGCGGAGCTACCGTATTGCCGACGGATTTACTCATCTTGCGGCCTTCGCCGTCGACGGTAAAGCCGTGAGTCAGTACGGATTTATACGGAGCGCAACCATTGACGGCCACGGACGTCAGCAGGGACGAGTTAAACCAGCCGCGGTGCTGGTCCGAGCCTTCCAGGTACATTTCGCAGGGATAATCCAATTCCGGATCGTTGCAGAGAACGCCCTGATGGGTGCAGCCGCTGTCGAACCATACGTCCATGATGTCGCTTTCCTTCTGGAAATGGGTGCCGCCGCAGTGGGGGCACGTAAAGCCTTCGGGCAGCAGTTCCTTTTCATCGTGCATCCACCACGTATCGGAGCCTTCTTCGGCAAACATCGTCTGCAAATGAGCGATCGTTTCGTCGTTGATGATGTGTTCGCCGCAGTCCTTGCAGTAGAAAATAGGAATCGGAACGCCCCATACGCGCTGACGGGAAATACACCAGTCGCCGCGGTCGTGAATCATGTTGTAAATGCGGTCGTGACCCCAGCCAGGAATCCACTGTACCTGGTCAATCGCTTCCAGCGCTTTCTGACGATAGCCGTCGACAGAGGAGAACCACTGTTCCGTCGCGCGGTAGATAATCGGGTTCTTGCAGCGCCAGCAATGGGGATACTGATGGCGGAAGGTGCTCTTGGCGAAGAGTGCTCCCATTTCAGCCAGCCGCTTGATGATAGGCACGTTCATATCGAAGACAAACTTGCCTTCATAATCGGGAACCTTATCTGTATAGCAGCCGTTGGAGCCGACGGTGCCGATCGGCTTGACACCCCAGGATGCATATTTCACGCAGACGTCAAAGTCGTCCTGGCCGTGGTCCGGAGCCGTATGGACGAGGCCCGTGCCGGCGTCGAGCGTAACGTGGTCGCCGAGAAGGACGGGAACCTTGCGGTCTGCGTAGAAGGGATGCTGGAAGACGAGGCCTTCGATCTGCTTGCCCGTCATGACCTCAGGCAATACTTCGTAGTCTTCTGCCTTGCCGGCCTTCATCGTCGCTTCGACGAGTTCCTTAGCCATGAGCAGGTATTCTTCGCCGATTTTGACCCATACGTATTCAAAGTTTTCATTGGCGCAAATGGCCAGGTTGGCCGGAATCGTCCAAGGTGTCGTCGTCCAAATCAAGGCGAATACCTTATCCGGATCGGCACCCTTCGGCATGTGGCAATTCAAGTCAACAGCCTGGAATTTTACATAGATGGAGAAGGATTTGTCGTCCTTGTATTCGATTTCAGCTTCAGCCAGGGCCGTTTCGCAGTGCGGGCACCAGTAAACGGTTTTGAGGCCTTTGTAAATATAGCCCTTCTTGGCCATTTTGCCGAATACGCCGATCTGAGCCACTTCGACCTGCTTATGAAGCGTCAGGTAGGGATGATCCCAATCGCCGAGAACGCCGAAGCGGATGAAGTCCTGCTTCTGTTCTTCTACGCGTTCCAAGGCATAATCGCGGCATTTCGCCCGCAAATCGAGGGCAGACATTTCATGGCGGTTCAGGCCCGTATCCTTAATGACGGCGTGTTCAATCGGCAGGCCGTGCGTATCCCAGCCGGGAATATACTTCGTATAATAGCCCTGCTGCGTCTTATATTTTAAAATAATATCCTTTAATACTTTATTTAAAGCATGGCCGATATGGAGCTTGCCGTTTGCATACGGAGGGCCGTCGTGCAGAATAAATTTCGGCGCGCCGTCGCGCTTCTGCAGCCGTTTTTCATAAATCTTGTGTTCTTGCCAGAATTTTAAAAAGTCCGGTTCCCGTTTCGGCAGATTGCCGCGCATGGGGAAATCCGTTTTTGGCAGATGTAAGGTCTTGCCGTAGTCCATTGTGTTTCCTCCTCATTCAGTAAAAAAAATAACGCCTCCATCCCTAAGGGACGAAGACGTAATCACCGTGGTACCACCCTATTGACTGCAGTGCAGCCACTCTATGCCCGTAACGGAGCTACCCGTCGGCTGGTTCACAGCCGAAGCTTCCAAGTGATCCGCCTGCATACCGTCTTTCCCGGGCTCACACTCTTCCCGGTTCGCTGTAAAGACCTCCGACGCAGGCCGTCTTGTTCATCGCATTTTAATATACATAAACTTGTATATAGCCGTATTTTAATAGTTTATATGATATTTGTCAAGACGTTTCAAAGATGAACCCGAAACGAAGGGCTCCTACATGCGCATCCCGGCCGCTGTGCGGCAAAAAAATAAACCTTACTATGAACTAGTAAGGTTTACGTGTGTGGTGGGCGGTAATGGATTCGAACCATCGACCCCCTCGATGTCAACGAGATACTCTAACCAACTGAGCTAACCGCCCTCAACAGTGCCGCTCCATGCGACTTGTTTATTATACGGCAAAATCAGCGAATTTGTCAATAGTAATTTTATAATTTTTTCACGCTGCCATCAACTTTTTTCCCTTCCTACCATCGATGCAGGAACCATGGTGAATAGGCACCAAAAAGGAATTTCCATCGAGGCCTATTCTGCCAATCCAAACGGGAATATCAATACGGACCAGCCTTCTGAGCGCAGCAACTCGCAACCCAAGGCTTTCGCCCAATACGTCACGGTTCCATCCCTCTTTCCACCATATAAGCCAACGATCTTTCATCGGGCAGCCCTGCGACTCTGTCGGAAATGGCTCCGCCTTTGCGGATCATGACGCACTGCGGGACTTCATATACGTTATAGTCGTCGGCGACAGACAAGGCGCCCGTATAAAAGGGCATGGCATAGGCATGCTGCAAATAAAAGGAGCGGGCTTCTTCTGCCGTGCTGCCGAAAGAAAGGGCGACGACATGAATATCATCGCCGTACCTTCGGTATATATTTTCCAGCACAGGCATTCCCTCTTTGCTGTCGTCGCTCCAGGGCATCCAGAAATAGATGAGCACGGGCTTGTCGTTATATAAATCTCGTATTTCTGTATCTTGCCCGTCCATGGCGCGGATATGGCCGTTATGAGCCAAGATTTCCGTATCGGCTATCATGGCTTCTTCCGCTGCTTTTTCATAGGCCTCCAGCGTCGCCTCTTTCTCCGTCCCCATCCAGAAAGCGACAAAATACGCCGCACAAGCGACGGCGAGGGCCGCGATGATTTTATTTTTTATACCGGCACGTGTTTTATTCATGACATCACCTTATCGTATTTTTTTCAGTATATCATACCCCGTCAAGGACAGCGAATTTCCATCCGTCTCTTGACTTATAGTAAACTCCATACTGTATAGTAAGGGTACTAGGAGGGAATCTATCATGAAAATCAAAGAAGTAAGCGAGCAATACGACATTACGCCGGACACGCTGCGGTATTACGAACGCATCGGCCTGATCCGCAACGTCCCGCGCGATAAAAACGGCATCCGCAATTATTCAGAGGAAAACTGCAATACCATCGCCTTTATTAAATGCATGCGTTCGGGCAACGTATCCATCGAAGGCCTGACGGAGTACATCGAGCTGTACAACCAGGGCAGCCGCGAGACCTATGAGGCGAGAAAGGCCATCCTCGTCCGCGAACGGGACCGCCTCAAAGAGCGGATGAGCGCCATGCAGGAAGCCTTGGCGTATTTAAATCGAAAAATAGCGACGTACGACCGCTGGAGCAAGTGACAAACTCCAGAGCCGACGGAGCAGGTGCTTTTTACAAAAAAAATGGCGTACACCTCATGGGTTACGCCATTTTTGATTGCATAGGTTTTAGAGTAGTTATTATGAAAATGATTAACGTTTGGAGAACTGAGAAGCCTTGCGGGCTTTCTTCAAGCCGTATTTCCGACGTTCTTTTTCACGAGGATCGCGAGTCAGGAGACCAGCCTTTTTCAAGGACTGACGGAAATCCTGGTCGACTTCCAACAGCGCGCGGCTGATGCCGTGACGGATTGCGCCGGCCTGGCCGGACGGTCCGCCGCCCTTTACGTCAGCGATGACATCGTACTGTTCCGTTACGCCAGTCAGTACGAGGGGCTGTCTAATGATCAATTCCAGCGTTTTACGGCCGAAATATTCGTTCAAATCTTTTTTATTAACTGTGATTTTGCCTTGACCCGGAACCAGACGAACTCTGGCAACGGAGGTCTTTCTACGGCCAGTGCCGTAGTACTGTGCTACTGCCATGAAATCTTCCTCCCGGTATGATTAACGAATGTTTAAATTCAGAACTTCAGGTTTCTGAGCCTGATGCGGATGTTCTGCACCAGCGTACACATTGAGCTTGCGGTACATCTGTTCGCCTAATTTGTTTTTCGGCAGCATACCGCGGATAGCCATTTCTACGACCCGTTCCGGACGGTTTTCGAGCATGTGGCCGAGCTGCGTGAATTTAGCTCCGCCGGGATAACCGGAATGACGGAAATATGTTTTCTGAACCAATTTTTTGCCAGTTACTTTTACTTTTGCTGCGTTGACTACGATAACATAGTCGCCTGTATCTACATGCGGGGTAAATGTAGGTTTATGTTTTCCCCGAAGAACTTTGGCTACTTCGGCAGCAAGACGTCCTAATGTCTGGCCTTCAGCGTCAACAACAAACCATTTGCGTTCGATGTTGCCGGCATTAGCCATAAATGTAGTTTTCATGCTGTGTGATTCCTCCCTGATACGACTAACTAACCAAGCTTTAAGGCTCTTTCTCCGGGGCTAAGTGGAGTCCAAGTGAAAAGCTTACCTAATTATTTTACAGATTACGGCACCCCTTGTCAAGTGATTTTTTCGTAAATTTACCGGCTCTCCGCAGGCCCGGCCGAAGAACCGCATTTGCCGAAAAAATAGGCAATTTGTCTCGATTTTCCTTTATTCGTTATCGTTCGCCCTGGAGATGATTTCAAAATTTATTTGACAAACGGCTCATTTAATGCTAAACTTAGCGTCAACAACTTGATAGTATTGCAATGAAGAGAAGAGTACATGAAAAAGAACGGCACAGAGAGTTCCCGCTGTGGTGAAAGGGAATCCGGGGCATTTCATGGAAGATGGACTCCGAGCAGGTTAGTCGAATCATTAGACTGCCCGGGCGCACCCGTTACAGTGCTATGGTATTCAGGGCTTCGGCCTGCGTACCTGAAGAGGCCGGTCCTGCGAAGGTCCGGTGAAATTGGGTGGTATCACGGTGCTTCCGTCCCTTTGGGGACGGGAGCTTTTTTTATTGCCTGCTATCGGCTTGTAACATAATTTTTTCACAACGGGAGGAACACATCATGAACCATATCGACACGTATGCATTTGAAACACTGCAGCAGCACGCCGGACAAATTCCCGACCCTACGACGGGAGCACGGGCCGTCCCCATTTATCAGACGACGTCGTACGTCTTCGGCAGCGCCCAGGATGGAGAAGATATCTTCGCCCTGCGTAAGCCCGGCTACATTTACAGCCGCCTAACCAATCCGACGCAGGACGTGCTGGAAAAGAGAATCGCCGCGCTGGAAGGCGGAACAGCCGCCTTAGCCGTCGCCAGCGGTTCCGCAGCCATCGCTTACACCATACTGAACCTTGCCGGCGCAGGTGATGAAATCATCGCGGCCCCGACTTTATACGGCGGCACCTTTGAATTATTTACAGAAACGCTGCAGCGCTTCGGCATTACGACCCGTTTCGCCGACGCCGACGACCCGTCGACCTTTGAAGCCCTCATTACGGATAACACGAAGGCGTTGTACATCGAAAGCCTGGGCAATCCGGCCATTAATATTCCCGACTTCGAAGCCTTGGCCCATATCGCCCACAAAAACGGCCTCCCCCTCGTCGTCGACAGCACCTTTGCCACGCCGTACCTATTCCGCCCCTTCGAGCACGGCGCCGACATCGTCGTCCATTCGGCGACAAAATTCATCGGCGGCCACGGCACGACCCTCGGCGGCCTCATCGTCGAAAACGGAGCCTTCGACTGGACGTCGGGAAGATTTCCCGACATCGCGTCGCCGGATCCGTCGTACAACGGCATCAACTTTGCGACCGACATGCCGGGAGCCGGCTTCGTCACCCGCATCCGGGCCAAAAGCCTCCGCGATCTCGGGGCCTGCATCAGCCCTTTCAACGCCTGGCTCCTTCTTCAAGGGATGGAAACGCTGTCGCTGCGCATGGAGCGCCACGTCGCCAACGCCAAAAAAATCGCCGAATACCTGGCAGGCCACCCCGGCGTCGCCAAGGTCAATTATCCGTCCCTGCCCTCTTCGCCGTACTGCGCCCTGGCTCAAAAATATTTCCCCAAGGGAACAGGTTCTATTTTCTCTTTCGAACTGGCAGGCGGCTATGAGGCAGCCCGATCCTTTATCGACCACGCCGAGATTTTTTCCAATTTAGCCAACGTAGGCGATTCCAAATCCCTTCTGGTCCATCCGGCTTCAACGACGCATCAGCAGCTGTCGGAAGAAGCGCAGCGGGCCTGCGGCATCACGCCCGGCACAGTACGCATCTCCGTCGGCCTGGAAAACGTCAACGACTTGCTGGCAGACGTCGAGCAAGCCCTGGCCGCCGCAGAATAAAGACAAAATCACTGGCAAAGGAAGATAGCTATATGCCCATTAAAATTACAGACGGCCTGTCGGCCAAAGAACTGCTTCATGAAGAAGGAATTTTTACCATAGACAAGGGCTCGGCCCTCCATCAGGATATCCGCCCCCTCCGCATCCTCATCCTCAATCTCATGCCCCTGAAAAAACCGACGGAGCTGCAGCTCCTCCGCCTGCTTGGCGATTCGCCCCTCCAGGTCGAAGTAGATTTCTGCCGCACGACGAGCCATGAAAGCGTTCATACAGACCCGTCGTATTTAGAGCAAAATTACTATACCTTCGACGATATCAAGGACAACTATTACGACGGCCTGATCATCACCGGCGCGCCTGTCGAGCAGATTCCCTTCGAGGACGTCGATTACTGGCCCGAGCTGACGACGTATCTGGACTGGTCCGCAGCGCACGCCTTTTCCACCCTGTATTTCTGCTGGGGCGCCCAGGCGGCTCTCTATCATTATTACGGCATCGAAAAGCGCCTGCTGCCGGAAAAATTATTCGGCATCTTCGAATACCAGCTCACGCAGAAAGGCCATCCCCTCCTGCGCGGCTTTGACGACAGGTATTTCATTCCTCAATCCCGTCACACTGCCATCGACGATATCAAGGTATACAATACGCCGGCCCTGGACATCTTATCCCGTTCTCCGGAAAACGGCATCAACATCATCGGCACTGCCGACCACCGCCGCTTTTTCGTCCTAGGTCACTTCGAATACGACCGGCGGACGCTGGAAACCGAATACCTGCGCGACAAAAATAAAGGCTTGCCCATCAGCGTTCCCAAGCATTACTATCCTAAGGACAACGACAAGAACCAGCCGGTCTTCACCTGGTGCAGCTACGCCCATCTGTTCTACCACAACTGGCTCAATATCGTATACCAGGAAACGCCGTACTGCCTGGAAGACATCGGCCGCGGAAAATTCTGCGTCCGCTGACAGCCGGCACGGCTCCTGCATACAGAAAGGGCTGGATACCTTCTGCCGTATCCAGCCCTTCTTTTTGTATACCTAATATAAGATTTTTCTTGTTATTTCGTGCCGAAAATCCTGTCGCCGGCGTCGCCGAGACCGGGAACGATATAGCCGTGTTCATTCAGCGTATCGTCCAGGGCAGCCACGTAAATGCGCACGTCCGGATGATCCTTATTGACCCGCTGCACGCCCTGAGGCGCCGCAACGAGGCACATGAGCTTAATATTCTGCACGCCCTTATCCTTCAGCAGGGTAATCGCCGCCGACGCGCTGCCGCCCGTAGCCAACATGGGGTCAACGATGATGAAATCGCGGTCCTGCACGTCGGGCAGCTTGCAGTAATATTCAACGGGCTCCAGCGTTTCCGGATCCCGGTACAGCCCAATATGGCCGACTCTGGCCATGGGCATCAAATTGAGCAACCCCTGCACCATGCCCAGGCCGGCGCGGAGAACGGGCACAATGCCCAGCTTCTTGCCGCTGATCTGTTTTCCCGTCGTCGGTGCGACCGGAGTTTCGATGGCAATATCTTCCAGCGGCAAATCCCGCGTAATTTCATACCCCATGAGCATCGTAATTTCTTCCAGCAAATTGCGGAAATCGGTAGAACCGGTTTCCTTCTTCCGCATCAGCGTCACCTTATGCTGAATCAGCGGGTGATCCATTACCTGTACCTGCATACTCTGCGGCTCCTTTCCCAATTATTTGTCCATTTCCGTAATCATCGCGACGCGGTCAGCATGACGTCCGCCGTCGAAGCCCGTCGTCAAGAAGACCCGCACGATTTCTCTGGCAACGCCCGGCCCGATGACCCGGCCGCCCATGGTCAGGATATTGGCGTCGTTGTGGCGGCGGCAATATTCTGCCGAAAACAGGTCGTGGCACAGGGCGGCGCGGATGCCGTGCACCTTATTCGCCGCAATGCCGATGCCGATGCCCGTGCCGCAGAACAGGATGCCCCGGTCAAAGGTACCGTCCGCTACGGCTTCGGCCACCTTCTTGGCAACTTCCGGGTAATCGCACCGTTCGCCCGTAAGAGTACCGTAATCGGTAAATTCGATTCCCTGTTCGTTCAAATATTCCTTGATGTTTTCTTTCAAATCAAATCCGCCGTGATCAGCGCCAAGTACTAATTTCATCATCGTTCCTCCTTATGTCTCCGGACATATTATATATAGTATATATTCATTATACTCTGCAATAGAGAAGATGAACAGATTGAAATACAATTTATAAGATGATGACGTTGCCGCCGGCGGCTTTCTTCATGCGGTTCATAATCGCCATGCCCAAGCCGTCGCCGTCGACGCCTTCCGCCAGAATGAGGTCTACCTTGTCCGTATCGAAGGACAGCAACCCCGTATACAGCTGGTTGGCCAGGGCTACCTTATCGCCCCGCCGTCCCCATATGTACATATCGTCTTTTGGGAAATGAGCGCCCACTTCCTGGCTGACTAAAAAGCCAACTGTTTTTCCATCGGCCAATGCGTCTTCATACAAGTCTTTCAACTTAGCCGTTACGGCTTCTTCCGAGCCTACGACGACGGTCATCGGAGCCGACGGAGCGTAGTGGCGGTATTTCATGCCCGGCGCTTTGGGAGCGCCCTGGCCGGTCACTAGGTTCGTATCCAGACGCACGTACGTGACGACTTCCTTCAGCATGTCCATCGTAATGCCGCCCGGCCGTAGAATCGTAACGGAATCGTCTCCGTCGCATTCGACAATCGTCGATTCGACGCCGATGCAGCAGGGTCCTCCGTCGATAACCATGTCGACGCGCCCGTCCATGTCGTGCATGACTTCTTCCGCCGTCGTCGGGCTGGGACGGGTCGATAAATTGGCGCTCGGGCCGGCAACGGGAACGTCGGCGCAGCGCAGGAAGGCCCGGCATACGTCGTGATCCGGACAGCGCAGGGCGACCGTATCTAATCCGCCCGTAGCCGCGTCGGGAACCTGGGGCTGCCGGGGAAAGATAATCGTCAACGGCCCCGGCCAAAAGCGGTCCATCAGCTTTTTCGCCGTCGGCGTAATGCAGGCCGCCACTTTTTCCGCCCCGTGCTGATCCGGCACGGTTAAAATCAGCGGATTATCGCTGGGCCGGCCCTTCGCGGCGTATATGCTCCGGCAGGCGTCGGCATCGAGGCCGTTGGCGCCGATACCGTACACCGTTTCCGTCGGAAACACGACCAGCCCGCCGGCGCGGATGATGCGTCCCGCTTCTTCCAGTACGGCTTTATCTTTTTCGATGTCTGTAATATGTACAAGTTTTGTCTGTTTCATCTACATCTGCTCTTTTCGTATAAATAAGATGACCCGTTCTATTCCGCCGTAATCGGTTACGGTTTTCTCATGACCATAGGCTCCCGTATCCGTAAAGATGCGCACGACGTCTTCCGTCTGGCCCGCGCCTATCTCTACGGCGCAGCAGCCGCCAAGCCGCAGAAAGGCCTGGGATTGCTCTGCAATGCGTCGGTAAGCGTCGAGCCCGTCGTCGCCGCCGAACAGCGCCTGCGGCGGATCGTAGCGGACTTCCGGCTGGAGCCGCTCCATGTCGTCCCGCGTCAAATACGGCGGATTCGATACGATCCAGTCAAATCGCTGTTCCGGCAAAGCGGCGCACACGTCGCTCTCCACCCAGGTCACGCGGTCGGCCAGTCCCAGGGCCTCGCCGTTTTGACGAGCGACGGCCAGTGCCTTAGGAGAAATGTCGACGCCCGTGCCTGCCGTCTCGGGCAGGTAATGAAGGAGGCTCAGGATAATCGCGCCGCTTCCCGTGCCGATATCCAATATCGACGCCGGCGGCTGCGATTTCGCCGCGTCCAGCATCGTCTCGACGAGCATTTCCGTCTCTGGCCGCGGTACCAGCACGTCCGTCGTGACCTGGAAGTCGAGTCCCATAAAGGCCTTCGTGCCTAAAATATGGGCGACGGACAACCGGCCAGCCCGCTTCTTGACCATTTCCCGGTACGCCGCCAGCTCCGGCGGGTTCATAGGCTGGTCGTAGTGGGCGTATAAATAAATCCGTTCCTTCTGCAGGACGTGGGCCAGCAATATTTCCGCGTCCAAGCGAGGCGTATCGACGCCCTTTTGGGCGAAATACTCCTGCGTCCACTGCAGGAGGCTCCCAATAGTCCACAGCTTATTCATGATTTTCTTCTTTCATGAGCTCAGCCCGGCGGGCTTCAGCCAAGGCCTGAATGAATTCGTCGATATCGCCGTTCAAAATATTTTCCAGCTTATACAGCGTCAGGTTAATGCGATGGTCCGTCACGCGGCCCTGGGGGAAGTTGTAGGTACGGATTCGTTCGCTCCGGTCGCCTGTGCCGACCTGGCTGCGCCGTTCCTCCGTAATTTCCGCATCGGCCGCCTGCTGAGCCTGATCGAGCAGGCGGGCCTTTAATACCCGCATGGCCTTAGCCCGGTTTTCCAGCTGCGACCGTTCGTCCTGACATTCTACGACCATGCCCGTCGGAATATGGGTCATGCGCACGGCCGAACTCGTCTTGTTGACGTGCTGGCCGCCGGCGCGCTGGCGCGGAAATAGTCGACGCGGACGTCGTCCATATTCAAATCGACTTCTACGTCTTCCGCTTCCGGCAGAACGGCGACCGTCGCCGTCGACGTGTGGATACGGCCGCCGGCTTCCGTCACCGGCACGCGCTGTACGCGGTGCACGCCCGATTCGTATTTCAGCTTGCCGAATACGCCCGAGCCTTCGACGGAAAAAATGACTTCCTTAAAGCCGCCCAGCTCCGGGGCGTTGGAGCTGATAATGCTCGCCTTCCAGCCGGGCTGCTTTTCAATATATTTCATATACATACGGAACAAATCCCCGGCAAACAGCGCCGCTTCGTCGCCGCCGGCGCCGCCGCGGATTTCCATGATGACGTTCTTGTCGTCCCGCGGGTCCTTGGGCAGCATGAGGATATGGAGCTGTTCTTCCAGCTCGGCCAACTCCTTCGACGCTTCGCCGAGCTCTTCCTTCGCCATGGCGATGAGGTCGGCGTCGCTGTCCGGATCGTTCAGGATTTCCTTATCGCCTTCAACAGTCTTAGCGACGTCCTTATATTTCCGGAACGTTTCTACCAGCGGCATGAGCGACGCGTGTTCCTTCGTCAGCTTCTGCCATTCGTCCTGGCGGGCAATGACCGACGGGTCGCTGATGCGCTGCTCCAAATCCATGAATTTATTTTCCACGTCCTGCACTTTATCAATAAACACCTGTATCTCTCTCCCATCCAATGCGTATATCCCTTAGCGAAGATCCGAATCAGCCTGCTCTTCCTGCTTTTCTTCCGGCTTAGCCGCTTCCAGAGCCCGAATGGCTACTTCGATCTGATCGTCGTGAGGCTCTCTCGTCGTCAAATACTGCAGCCACAGGCCCGGCTTGAACAAGGTCTGCAGCAGCGGGCTTTCCGTCCGGCTGGCCAGCCGTATCATTTCGTAGCTGATGCCGGCTACGACGGGCATGAGGACGATGCGCGACGCGACGCGCTCCAACAGGCTGGGCCAGCCCAAAAAGGCGAATACGAAAATCGACACGACCATGACGATGAGCAGGAAATTCGTACCGCAGCGCGGGTGAAGGCGGCTGTGGCGGCGGACGTTTTCCACCGTCAGCTCCTGTCCCGATTCGTAGGTCCAGATCGTCTTGTGTTCGGCGCCGTGGTACTCAAACACACGCCGAATATCCTTTGTCAGGGATATGCCCCATATATACAATAAAAAGATAGCCAGCCGCAGCACGCCTTCGACGATATTCATCCACACGGCGCTGTGCTCGATGCCGGGAATAAATTTGACGGCGTACGTCGGAATGAGCAAAAAAAAGACGATAGCCAGTACGATGGAAAAGGCCATCGTCAGAGCCATTTCCGTGTTGGTAATCTGTTCGTCTTCCTCTCCGGCAGCCTGCGCCGAATAGGACAAGCTCTTCATGCCGTATACCAGCGACTCGCACAGGGCGACGGTGCCGCGCAGGAAGGGCTTTTTCAGTATAGGATACCGCTCCGTAATCGAATGGACTGCATCCTTTTTCACGGTAATCTCGCCGGACGGCGTCCGGACCGCCGTGGCGATATACTCGGGGCCGCGCATCATGACGCCTTCGATGACGGCCTGTCCGCCTACATATATCTTCGTCTGCTTCACTGCTTGTCCCCCTTATTTATTTCTGCGTATACAAAGAGAGCAGAGCATCGCTGCTCTGCCGCCAACTTTGTACTTCTTATTTAGCTTTTTTACCATAACGTTTATTGAACTGTTCGATACGGCCGCGAGCCTGCTGTGCACGCTGCTGACCCGTAAAGAACGGATGGCATTTAGAGCAAATTTCAACGCGCAGTTCGGATTTCGTCGAACCGGTTTCAAACGTATTGCCGCAAGCGCACGTAACTACGGCAGTGCCGTACTTCGGATGAATACCTTCTTTCACTATTCACACCTCTTTCTTATCTATCATACCAAACCTATGCTAAGATAGTATAGCATAGTGCCCCATGAAATGCAAGGACATAAATTTACAAATTTTACGCTCCCTGCCCCGCACCTCATCTCCCGTCCGGCCAAAGGAGCACGGCTCTTCCGGCTTCGCGGCTTTTTGCCACGTCGATAATCCGCTGGTTCGACGAGCCGCGGAAATACAATCCCGGGTCCTTCAGGGCGTCGACGAAGGGGCCGTCAACGAGGACGTCGCAAGCCTCCAGCAGTGCTTTGCGGGCCGGCTGGGCCAGGATTTCTTCGTACAGAAATCCCGAATACACCCAGATGCTTTTTTCCGGCACGGCGCGGCGGACGGCCTGCACCAGCGCCAGCAGGTCCTCGGCATTCTCCATCGGCTCGCCGCCGAGCAGGGTCAGCCCGCTGTTCGTATCGTCCTGCAGGTAGGATATGAGCCGTTCAGTTTCGGCTGCCGTCCATTCGCTGCCGGCGTTAAAATCCTGATATTCTTCATTGAAGCAGTTGACACAGCGCCGGCTGCAGCCCGTCACAAATACGGTCGCCCGTATACCCGGGCCGTTGGCGATGTCGTACTGCCTGATTTGTCCATATCTCATGGCCCCGCCTCCTAGATATGCAGGACGCGGTTCTTAATTTCCTGCGTTCGCCCTTCGTTCCAGAAGTTTTCGCCCAAATAGCCGCAGGTCCGCCGGATGACCGTCAGCTTGGAACGATCCCTGTTGTGGCAGCGCGGGCATTCCCATTCGTTGTCGCCGTTGAGGACGATTTCCCCGTCAAAGCCGCATTCGTGGCAGTAATCCAGCTTCGTGTTGAATTCGGCGTAGGTAATGCGGTCGTAAATATATTGGATCATCGTCAGGACGGCGGGAATGTTATGGGCCATGTTCGGGATTTCCGCATAGCTGATGCAGCCACCTGTCGACTTGTCTTCAAATTCCGCTTCAAAGGCAAATTTGTCGAAGACGTTGATGGGCTCTCGGACGTCGACGTGGTAGCTGTTCGTGTAGTACCCCTTGTCGGTCACGTCCTTGATGACACCGAAGCGGGCCGTATCGATTTTGCAGAAGCGGTTCGTCAGGTTTTCCGCCGGCGTGCCGTACAGGGCGAAGCCGATGTTCGTCTCTTCCTTCCACCGCTTGATGTGGGCGTTGAATTCGTCCATGATGCGGTGGGCAAACCGTTTCCCTTCCGGAGCCGTATGGGAGCAGCCCTTCGTGAGAAGCGTCGCTTCGTAGATGCCGATATATCCCAGGGACAAGGTCGCGTAGCCGCCGTACATAAATTTCTCAATCGATTCGCCCGGCTTGAGGCGGGCGATGGCCCCGTACTGCCAGTGAACGGGCGACACGTCGGACGTGATCTTTTTGAGCAGCTCTACGCGCAGCAGCAGGGCCTTTTTGCACAGCTCCAGCCGCTTATGGAGAATCTGGAAAAACTTGTCTTCGTCGCCGTCGGCCAGAATGCCGATTTGCGGCAGGTTAATCGACACGACGCCCATGTTGAAACGGCCGTCGAATTTATACTTGCCGTTTTCGTCTTTCCAGGGGCTCAGGAAGGAGCGGCAGCCCATGGGGCTGAACACGTTGCCTTCGTAGGTTTCGCGCATCTTTTTGGCCGAAATATAGTCGGGATACATGCGCTTGGCCGTGCATTCGGCAGCCAGCTCGGTCAGGTAGAAATAGGGGCTGCCCTTGCGGACGTTGTGCTCGTCCAATACGTATATCAATTTCGGAAAGGCCGGCGTGACGTAGACGTTGGCCTCGTTTTTGATGCCCTGAATGCGCTGGCGCAGTAGTTCCTCATCGATCATAGCCGCTTCCTTGGCGTATTCGTAGTCAGGCTGGAAGTACATAAACAACGTCACAAACGGAGCCTGGCCGTTTGTCGTCATGAGCGTATTGATCTGATACTGAATCGTCTGGATGCCGTCTTTAATTTCCTTTTTCGTCCGCTTCCAGGCGATTTCTTCGGCCTTTTCCATATCCGGCTCGATGCCGTAGACTTCCTTCTGCTCTTCTACGACGGCTTCCATGTATTTGTTGAAGGACTTGCGGACGTAAGGAGCCAAAATGCGGTCGATGCCGTTGATGGACTGGCCGCCGTACTGGCCGCTGGCTACCTGGGCGATAATCTGCGTCGTCACCGTACAGGCTACCTGGAAGGACTTCGGCGTATCGATTTTCTTGCCGTTGATGACCGTGCCGTTGGCCAGCATGTCTTCCAGATTGATGAGGCAGCAGTTGAACATAGGCTGGATGATGTAGTCCATGTCGTGGAAATGAATGGCCCCGCTGTCGTGAGCCTGGACGATATCGGCGGGAATGAGCTTGCGGCGGGCAATGTCCTTGGACACCTCGCCGGCGATCAAATCGCGCTGCGTCGACACGACGTGGCCGTTTTTATTGGAATTTTCATCAAGGACTTCTAGGTTGGTGTTGTTCAGCAGGCCGAAGACGTCCGAGTCCGTCGTATTGGTCTGGCGCTTGAAGGCTTGAATGGCTTTGTAATTTTCATAGGCCCGGGCCGTCGCCGGATTGTTGTATTGAATCAGGCGGTAATACACCTGGTCTTCAATAGCGTAGATGGTCATATCCTTATGCATGGTCGAGGCATAGGCTTCAATCTCCCTGGCGATTTTCTCCGCCTGGCCTTCTTCATAAATGCCGCTGCTGCTGTTCATGGCTTTTTCTATAGCCGCGACGATTTTATTGCGGTCAAAGGGCGCTCTCTGCCCGTTGCGCTTGATGACTTCCAACATGTGTATACCTCCCACGATATAGTGTATATTTACCTGAAATCAATATTATATATACAATATGTATGATTGCCTTCCGTAAAACAGTGCAAACCCATATTACTATATCTGGTATACGTTGTCAATCGTCCAATACTTGATACTGTTGTTATCAAGTCCTATCAAAAAGAGCGGCAAGCCTTCAAAAAACTGCGTTTCTGAAAGCCCGCCGCCTGTGTATAACCCGATAAAAATTTTTTTATGGGATTTGGAGAAGGTCCCGTATCACCGCTCCGGCTAAAATGAGCCCGGCTGCCGACGGCACAAAGGAAATACTGCCTATGCCGGAACAGCCCTCTTCCCGCCGCACCGGCCGGGGCGGCTCCTTGGAATACACGACCTTGACGCGGCGGATATTCCGCTTTTTCAGCTCCCTCCGCATCACCTTAGCCAGAGGATCGACAGACGTCTTCTCGATTTCGGCAATTTCAAACAGCTCCGGATGAAGCTTATTCCCTGCACCCATAGCGGAAATGACGGGAATGCCGGCCGCGTAGGCTTCCGCTATGATATCGACCTTCGCCGCTACCGTATCAATGGCGTCGACAACGTAATCGGCGCCCGACTGGGCGACCAGGCCCGGCTTCTCCGCCGGCAGGTAAAAGACGTGATGCGTTTCGACGTCTATGTCCGGATTAATCGACAGAAACCGCTCCTTCATGACATCGACCTTAGGCCGGCCAATAGCCGGCACAGTCGCCCCGAGCTGGCGATTTAAATTAGACGGATCGTATACGTCGCCGTCGACGAGAATCAAGCGGCCGATGCCGGCCCGGCAAAGAGCCTCGGCCGCAAAGGAGCCGACGCCGCCGACGCCGAACACCAGCACCGTTTTGCCCGCTAAGGCCTCTACCTTATCCCATCCCAGCAGCAGCGCCGTCCGCTGGGCGTATTCCTCCCGCACGGCTTACCGTTCCGGAACGACTTCCAGCCAGTAGCCGTCGGGGTCGGCGATAAAATAAATGCCCATAGCCGGATTTTCATAGACGACGCAGCCCATGTCCTTATGCTTGGCCAGGGCCGCATCCATATCCTTGACGGAAAAGGCCGTATGGAACTCGTTTTCGCCGAGATTATAGGGCTCTTTTCTGTCTTTGAGCCACGTCAGCTCCAGCTGGAAATCAGAAACGCCGTCGCCGAGATAAACAATCGTAAAATCAGGCTTTTCAATACGGCGCACTTCCGTAAGGCCCAGGGCTTCTTTGTAAAACTCCATGCTGCGCTGCAAGTCCAGCACGTTAAAATTAGTATGTCTGAATGTAAACTGCATGTGTAGGTTCCTCCTTATGCTTCTTCCTGCCAGCCTTTGGAAACGTCGACCCAGCCTTGAGACCGGGCGTAGAGTTCCAATTCCGGCAGCGTCAGTTCGATGGCGCTGTTGCCGCTGCCGCAGGCCGGAAAGACCGTTTCAAACCGCTTCAGCGATTCGTCCAGATATACGGTCACGCCGGGATTAACGGCAAAGGGGCAGACGCCGCCGACGGGATGTCCAATTAACCGTTCCACGTCGTCATGCTTGATCATCGTCGCCTTTTTATGGAACCGCGCCTTGAATTTATGGTTGTCCACGCGGGCGTCGCCGGCAAACAATACTAAAATCGGCCCGTCGTCCAATAAAAACGACATGGATTTGGCGATGCGTCTGCCTTCCGTATGAAGGGCCGCCGCCGCTTCGTCGACAGTCGCGCTGGACTGATCCAGTTCCAACACGCGGTCAGCCATGCCCCACTGGGCGAAATACTCCCTTACCTTCTGAATAGACATCCTTTCTGTCCCCTCCTGTATCATAGCGTTATTAGGTTTCATTATATTACCATTTGGAAAGGGATTCAAATAATTTTTACGAATTACGGCAATTCGAAGTCAGCCGTACTGCCCCTGTCGGTCTTGTGGACGGCCAGTCGCGCGTCGATTCGCTCTTTCAGCTCCGGCACGTGGGAGATAATGCCGACGAGACGGCCGCCCTGCTTGAGCTCCATCAGGGCCTTTAAGGCGAAATCCAGCGTTTCTCCGTCGAGAGTACCGAATCCTTCGTCGATAAATATCGTATCGAGGTGAATGCCGCCGGAATAGGCCTGTACCACGTCGGCCAGTCCCAGGGCTAAGGCCAGGGAAGCCAAAAAGGTCTCGCCGCCGGAGAGCGTATTGGCCGGGCGGGCGTATCCCGTATAGTTGTCGAATACTTCGATATCCAGGCCGATGCGCCGCACGCGCTTGTCGTCCCACGAGCGGGAGCGCTGCAGCTCATACCGCCGGCGGCTCATCAAATCGAGGCGGGCGTTGGCCGCCGCCAAGACTTCGTCGAGCAGCGCTCCCAGCACATACCGCTCGAAGTTGACGCCCGTATGCTGGCCGGAAATCAGTTCATATATGGAACCGACTGCCTCATACCGAGCCGACAGCTCCGCTTGCTCTCCCTGCCAGGCGGCAATCTGCTCCCGCCCCCGGCACAGCTCCTGTCGGCGTATCGCCGCGGCGGCACAGGATTCAGATAATCGCTGGCACAGCTTGTTCTTTTCATCAAGCTGCGCCTTATATACCGCCATATCCGGTTCCGGCTGCGTGGCGACGGCCTTTTCTTCCTGCGCTATCCGGCCCTGTATCTGCTGTACGTCCCGGTTATACTCGTCGACAGCCTGCTGCTCTCTGTCGATGGAACCTACGAAGGGCTGCAGTTCCCGGCATTGCTGCAGGCTTTCAATTCCAGCCTGTCGAACCCGATCCTTCAAATCGGCGGCGTACTCTTTATATTGCTTTCGCAGAGCCGTCACCTGCTCCTGCAGCAGGCGTTCCTGCTCCGTCCAGCGCGCAGCCTCCTTTTCGGCGTCAACGACGGCCTTTCGGCTTCGTTCTGCCTGCTCTTCATAGGCTTTAACGCGCTGGCTCAGATCAGCCATATGCCGTCTCAGTACGGCGGCGTCCCGATATTCTGCCGGTACGTCCGCTTCGGCCTGTTTCTTCGCCAACTGGCTCTGCGCGGCGGCGAGTCGAGCCGCTTCCGCCTGCTGGCGGGCCTGCTCTTCTTTTTGTATCCCTTCTTTTTGCTTCATCTCCCATTGCGTCACGGCGGCCCTCGTCCGTTCTGCCCGGGCGGCTTGTTCGCCCAAGAGGCTAACCTTCTGCTTCTGCGCGTCCAGCCGTACCCGCCATTGGGCGGACGTACATTCAAAAGGATACTGAGCGCGCAGGTCGTCGCGCTGCCGCTTCAGACTTTGGCACTCCGCCTGTACGCGCTGGAGCGTCAGTTCAGCCTGACGGCGCTCCTCATCGCGCTGCTGAACCTGCCGTTTCCGCGCTTCTACGTCCTCCTTCCGCGGCATATGGGCCGCCAAAGGAGCCGGCATGGGATGCTCCGTCGCGCCGCAAACAGGACAAGGCTCTCCTGCTTTCAGCTCCTTGGCCAGCAAAGCAGCCTGTCCCTGCAAAAACAAGGCTTGTACGCCTTCGTAATCCAACTGCGCCTGCGCCGCCCCGGCGGCAGCCCGGCTGCAGGTGTCCTCAACGGCCCGGCACGCTGTATCCCGCTGCGCGATTTCCTCGGACAAAGACTCTATCGACGCTTCCCGGCTCAGCCGTTCTTCCCAGGCGGCGGCCTGCCCTTTAGCCTGTTCCCACGCCGCGGCCAGCTCGGGCTGGTTAGCTACTTCTGCTCGTCCAGCGTCTATCCGGGCCTGCAAGGCCTCCCGTTCCTGCTGCAGTGCCGCCAATATCTCATCAGCATGCCGGCTCTGGTCCGCCAGCTTCCGGGCCCTGCGGCACAGCTCTCCATACTGCTCAGCTTTTTTCGCCATGTTCTGCAGCAGGACGAGCTGCCTTGCGTCGGCGTCATGAGCCGTGCCCTGCGCCTGCAGTACTTCTGCCTCTTTGCGCACGGCCTGAAGTCGCTGCAGCGCCCGTTCGGCTTGTACGGCAGCTTCGCCGGCTTTTTGGCCGGCAGCGACGCCCTGGGCCTGTATCTCGTCAAGCTGGCGGCACGGTTCCGCCAGCAGCTGTGCGCGGCGCAGCACGTCGATATAAGCCTGTTTCTCCGCCATAGCTGTTTCCTGCTGACGCAGCTGATCCCGCAGCCTGCGGCTTTCCTTCAAATTCTGCCAATGGCTGTACACTACCTGCGCATCCTGGACTGTTTTCTGATAGACATCGCGGTCGGCTATGGCCGCGTCCAATTCGCCCTGACGCAGCCGTTGTTCTTCGTCTGCAGCTTGTTCCATAGCGGTCAGCGCCGCTGCATCGCCGGCTCCCAGGCTCTGCAAAAGCTGAGCAATGCGCTCCTTGCGCAAGTCGTACTGCGACAGGATATCGTCGTATTTTTCCTTTGCCAGCTCCTGCAGCCGGGCGTAGCGCTGGGTATGAAACAAGGTCTGCATAATCTGCTGGCGGTCCGCCGAGCTGGCCAGCAGCAAACGGCGGAAATCCCCCTGGGGCAGCAGGACGACCTGCCGGAACTGCTCGGCCTTAAAGCCCAGCAGCCGTTCCACCTCTTCGCCGACCTTTTTCGTCGCAATGACCGCCGTCTTTTCGCCCTTTTCGTCCACGGCGTATAAGGCGGCCGACGCCGCCGATTTCTTTAAGCCAGTGCCGCGCTTTTTCGCTATCTGCTGCTCCGGCCTTCGCTCGACGCAGTACCGCGCCGGCCCGATGGCAAAGGCAAAGACGACGTACGTCTCCTCTTCCGGCGAAGCATATTCACTGCGCATATGGGCGCCCGAGCGGCGGTTTCCGCTCGTTTCGCCGTACAGGGCATAGCACATCGCATCCAGTACCGTCGTCTTGCCGGCGCCGGTCGGCCCGTATATCAAAAACAGCTTATGATCTTCCAGCCGGCGGAAATCAATAACCTGACGCCTGGCATAAGGACCGAAGGCGTTCATTTCCAAATATAATGGTTTCACAACAAGCCGTCTCCTTCCCGCTGCAGCATATCCGTCCACAAGTCGTCCATGCAAGCCTGCTCGGCCTCCGTCAGCGGCCGGTCCGGCATCATGGCCGTGGCAAAGCTCTCAAACAGCTGCCGCTCCGTAGTCCTGTGCAGGTCGAAGTCCCGTTCTCCCGTGCCGCCGCTTTGACGGTTCGGCATTTCCAGCGCCGCCGCTCGCGGATATTTCTGCCGCAGCTTAGCCATGCCGTCCAGAATCGGAGCCGTATCGGTCAGGCGGAACAGGATATAGTCGTCGGTATGCAAGTCTTCGCCGGCCATGATATCCTCAAACAAGCCCTCGACGACGCGTACGTCATGGCGGGGAGAAAAGGGCAAAAACGACGTCGCCGTCCCGCCCTTTTCGTCTATATCCACGATGACGGCTCCTTTTTTCTGCCTCCATTCGCCGAAGGAATATTTCAGCAGGCTGCCGGCATAGCGCACGTTCGGCCCGCCCACCTGCTGCGGCCCGTGGAGATGGCCCAGAGCCGTATACGTATAGTCGGAAAACAAGGCCGGCGAAACGGCGTCGCTTCCGCCGATCGACAACGGGCGTTCTGAATCGCTGCTTTCGCCGCCGGCAGCGAAGACATGGGCGACGCAGACCGTCCGCATCGCCGTTCCGGCGCGCCGGCTGTCTATGAAACGGGCTAAGGCGTCCTCATGGCTGCGGATCGTATCGTCGCCGAAATACAACCTGGCCGCTGCCGGCTCGATAAACGGCAGGAGCACAAAGGCCACGGGTCCATAGGCGTCATGCAGGACGACCGGCCCGATCAGCTTGTCGAGTTCCCCGGCAATATAAAACCCCTGTTTTTCCAGCATCCGGCTGCCGAAGGACAGGCGGGCCGCGCTGTCATGATTGCCGCTGATGACGAAAAAGGGAACCCCCGCTTCCGCCGTAATCTTCGTCGCGATTTCATCAAACAAGGCCACAGCGTCTGCCGGCGGCAAGCTGCGGTCGTATACGTCGCCGGCCAGCACGACGGCATCGATGCCCTCGTCCCGGATCATCGGCAGAAGCTGTTCCGTCAGCACATAGGCCTGGTCGTCCGTCAGGTAATCGCCGTAAAATAGTTTTCCTAAATGCCAATCTGCCGTATGCAGAATCCGCATAGGCAATCCCTCCTTATTCGCAGTATAAATCCCGCAGCATAGCGATTTCCCTGGCGTAGCCGTCTAACTCGTTAGGAGTTTCCAGATAAAACGGCAGCGTCCGCAGGGCCGGATGGTTGATAATCTTCCGAAATGCCTCCAGTCCGATATGGCCTTCGCCGATTTTTTCATGCCGGTCCTTGCGGCTGCCCAGGGGATTCTTGCTGTCGTTAATATGAACGGCCTTCAGCCACTCCAATCCGATAAGGCGGTCAAACTGCTCCAGCACCTCATCCAGGCGCTCCGTAATGTCATAGCCGCCGTCAAATACGTGGCACGTATCCAGGCAGACGCCTACCTTATCAGAAAATTGCACCTTGTCGATAATAGCCGCCAGCTCTTCAAAGCTGCGGCCTACTTCCGTCCCCTTGCCGGCCATGGTTTCCAGCAGCACCGTCGTCCTTTGTCCTGAAAACATGCATTGGTTCATCATGGACGCAATGAGGCGGATTCCCTCGTCCGCGCCCTGCCCGACGTGGCTGCCGGGATGAAAATTGTAACGGCAGTTATCCAGATATTCCAGCCGCTGCAAATCCTCGCTCATCGCTTCGACAGCAAACTGCCGCGTTCGCTCCGTCTTGGAGCAGCCGTTGAGCGTATACGGCGCATGGGCCAGAATAGGCGCAAAATCATGGGCCGCCATGAGCTCGTTCAGCTGCTTCATATCGTCTATATCCAGCTTTCGGACACTGCCGCCGCGGGGATTGCGCGTAAAAAACTGAAACGTATCGGCGCCGATGGTCAGAGCTTCCTCGCCCATATGGCGAAAGCCCTGGGAAACGGACAGATGACATCCTATATGCAGCATATTTCTTCACCTCGCATAAGAAAAAGGCTGCAGCAAATAGTATGTCACTTCGCTGCAGCGCTCTTCGTATTTTTTATTATTCTGCCTCCTGGCAGTCCTTGCATACACCCAGGAAAGACAAACTCACGCCGCTGACAGAAAATCCTGTCTGCGCCTCGGCCTGTCTGGCCAGCTGGCCTTCGTCGATATCGACGTCGAGCACACGGTTGCATTTGACGCACCGTATATGGGCGTGCTGGGATGTATTATAATCGTAGCGGTGGGCGTCTTCGCCGCACTGCAAAATTTTTACTACGCCGATTTTTGCAAAAATCTCCATGGTCTTGTACACCGTCGCCAAGCTCATCGATGGATACTGGGGCTGGAGCTGCTGGTAAATGGATTCTGCGTTGGGATGGGTCATATTATGATCGATCGCATCGTATACAGCCAGCCGCTGCGGCGTAACCTTGTAGCCGTTACTCCGTAATAATTCGGCAATATTCATATCGTTTCCCCCCTTTTGTGCAAGGATACTGAGCATACTAACTAAACATATAATATGCGAAAGTATTCTCTATTACATTGTAACGGTTATTAATAGATTTTTCAATATAAATAGATAAAATTTTTTAATTTGACGAATACAAAATTTGCAAGCATAATATATACTATATTAGAAAGGAGTTTTCCATGACAGACCAACACATTATTCAAACAATCGCTCATACGATACACGTGTCAGAAAAGCAAATCCAGACGGCCCTGAGCCTCCTGCAAAGCGGCAACACGATTCCCTTTATCGCCCGTTACCGCAAGGAAGCGACGGGTATGCTGAACGAAATACAGCTGCGCCAAATCCAGGAGCAGTACGAATATGAACAAGCCCTGTCCAGCCGCCGCGAAGCCGTGCGCCAGTCCATTATGGAGCAAGGCCAGTGGACGGAAGAATTAGGCCGTCTCCTAGACCAGGCCGGCAAGCTGCAGGAAATCGAAGACCTTTACATGCCTTATAAGCCGAAAAAACGGACAAAAGCGTCCATGGCCCGCGACGCCGGGCTGGAGCCGCTGGCCGACATATTCTGGCAGCAGGACCCCCACGGGCCGTCTCCGGAAGAGGCCGCCGAGTCTTACCTGAACGAAACGATACCGACAATCGAAGACGCCATTGCCGGCGCGGCCAATATTTTAGCGGAACGCATGTCCGAGCTTGCGCCGTACCGTCAGTATCTCCGCCGCGCCTTGTGGAAAACGTCAAAGCTGGAATGTACCCTATTAGTCGAAGAGGACGAAGCCAAGGCCATGCTGACCTATAAGGATTTCAGCGGCCGCATCGCCTCCCTTCCCAGCCACCGCATACTGGCCATCAACCGCGGAGAAGCGCAGAAACTGCTGAAGGTAACTCTGACCGACACGCCGGACGCCAACATCGGCAAGCTCATACAAGACGTAACGGTCTGCAATTCGCCTTACGGGCAGATCATCGCCGCAGCAGCCGCCGACAGCTATAAGCGCCTCATCTTCCCCCAGTTGGAACGGGAAATCCGCAGCGACCTGACAGAACGGGCCGAAAAGCAGGCCATTTCTATCTTCGCCAAGAACCTGCGCAGCCTGCTCCTTCAGCCGCCCTTTGCCGGACAGGTAATCTTAGGCCTGGACCCGGGATACCGCACGGGCTGCAAGGCCGCCGTCATCGACGCGACGGGCAACGTCCTCGACTACGGCGTCTGCTATTTGACCGGCTCGGAAAAACAGCGCCGCGCCAGCGCCGACACCCTCCTGAGCATGATTCAAAATCACGGCGTAACGCTCTTATCTATCGGAAACGGCACGGCCTCTTATGAAACGGAGCAGTTCGTAGCCAGCCTCATTCAGGAAAACGACTTATCCTGCCGCTACATCATCGCCAACGAATCAGGCGCGTCGGTCTACTCTGCGTCCGATCTGGCTAGGGAAGAGCTGCCCGACCTGGATGTCACCATCCGCGGAGCCGTATCCATTGCCCGCCGGATTCAGGATCCCCTGGCAGAGGCCGTCAAAATCGACCCGAAATCAATCGGCGTCGGCCAATATCAGCACGACGTCAACCAAAAGTCCTTATCAGCCGCCCTGGACGCCGTCGTCGAATCCGTCGTCAACTACGTCGGCGTCGACCTCAACACGGCGTCGGCAGCCCTGCTGCAGCATGTATCGGGCTTGACGGCGGCCACGGCGGCCAATATCGTCGCCTACCGCAAGGAAAACGGCCCCTTTCACAGCCGGCAGGAGCTGCTGTCGGTCAACCGCTTAGGCCCGGCTACCTTTACGCAGTGCGCCGGCTTCCTGCGCATTAAAGGCGGCGACGAACCCTTGGACAACACGTCGGTCCATCCCGAATCGTACGAGCTGACAGAAAAAATCATCAGCCATTATGGCCTGACGAAAGCAGACCTCCACGACGAAGAGAAACTCCGCGCCCTGCAAAGCAAGGTGCAGATGAACGCCGTCCCTGTCCTGGCCGCCAAATTCCAGGCCGGCGAGCCGACGATCCGCGATATCCTGGAAGAGCTGCGCAAGCCGGGCCGCGACGTCCGCAGCGAATTTCCCTTGCCGCTGACGCGCCGCAACGTCGTATCTCTGGACGAATTAAAAATAGGAACCGTCGTCCGCGGCACCGTCCACAACGTCGTCGACTTCGGCGCCTTCGTCGACTTCGGCTTAAAGACACCGGGGCTGATTCACCGCTCCGAGCTGTGCAATCATCCCTTCCGCCACCCGACCGACGTCATCAGCGTCGGAGACGTCGTCGATGCCGTCATCATCTCCGTCGACAGCTCCCGCGGCCGCGTCGGCTTATCGATCAAAAAATTAAAGCAATCCCTGAAAAAACCAACAGAATCCTGACACAACAGCCAGATGTGCCCCGGCATATCTGGCTGTTTTCCATATTAAAGTATATCTCCGTATACGAAAAAAACGCTAGTGCATCACTGCACTAGCGCTCTCGAGTCTGGTGGGCGATAACAGGATCGAACTGCTGACATCCTGCTTGTAAGGCAGGCGCTCTCCCAGCTGAGCTAATCGCCCAAATAGTGGTGACCCCTACGGGATTCGAACCCATGTTCTCGCCGTGAAAGGGCGGTGTCTTAAACCACTTGACCAAGGGGCCATGGCTCCTCAAGTAGGACTCGAACCTACGACAAATCGGTTAACAGCCGATTGCTCTACCGACTGAGCTATTGAGGAATAACTCATGTGTTCTCACTGGAACGATATTTATTATACTAGTAAGAAAGAAAAAATGCAAGTACTTTTTTGAAATTTTTTTGATGAATTCTGACGCCTCTATGTCCCAGCCTGCTCGCCGGCCTTATACATCCATTTTACCGCAATTACCCTTGTTTCAGCCGTTTGATAAAGCTGAAAATACAATACGCCGACGCAGCAGCCGCCAAGCCGCCTCCGGCATAGCCGATATAGGCAATAGAACTGTACGTAGAAACCATGCCGCCAATCCAGGTGCCGCTGCCGATTCCCAAGTTGAAGATGCCGGAAAAAATAGACATCGCCACGGCAGCCGCGCTGAGAGACGTATGCTGAATTAGTTCGGCCTGGAAAGATACGTTGAAGATCGTAGCAGCCATGCCGAGGACCGCGCATAATATCATGACGGCATACAAGCTGCCTGAAGCCGCGTGCAGCAATAATGGCGGCACAGCCATGCAGATAAACGACAGGCGAAGCATTCCGAAGCGAAAATGGCCGTAGCCGCGCGAAAACAAGACGCTGCCGCCTAATCCGCTGAGGCCGAAAAGAATCAGCGTCAAAGTAATCCACTCTTCCGACATACCGGCAATCTGCTGCAAAAACGGTTCGATATAGCTGTAACTCGTATAATATGCCGTCGCCATGACTACGGTCAGCCCATATAAACGAATCAAGACGGGATTTTTAACGAGGGCAGCTGCCGTACCGAGAAGGCCGAGCGGCTGGGAATCTGCGGAAATACGCGCCATATATAAACCAAGGTGAGAAAAGATATGATGCCGATCGTCAAGAAGGTCATGCGCCAGCCAATATACAAGCCGATAACGCGGCCTAAAGGCAGGCCTAAAATCATCGCGATAGAAGTTCCCGTCGCCACCATGCTCAGCGCCGTCGAGCGATCTTCCTTTTCTACGAGCTGAACGGCCATAGGAGCCGCAATAGACCAAAAGACGGAATGAGCGCAGGCCACGCAGATGCGCGACGCCGTCAGCAATGCATATTGGCTGGAAAAAGCCGATAGTGCCTGCCCCAGACAAAACACGCCCAGCGTCATCAGCAGCAGCTTGCGGTATTCTACCTTGCAGGCCAG
Source organism: Megasphaera sp. ASD88 (assembly GCF_002287425.1). NCBI lineage: Bacteria > Bacillati > Bacillota > Negativicutes > Veillonellales > Veillonellaceae > Megasphaera > Megasphaera sp. ASD88. The sequence continues at coordinate 80,350 of NZ_NQXW01000007.1, forward strand.
CAGCATGAGAGGCAGCGATAAAATCGTAACCGCCCAGGAATAGGCCGATATCATGACGCCGGCCTGCGCTTCGGTAATCTGAAAGTCCGAAGCGATGCTCGTCAGCAGTCCAATCGGCATAAATTCCGACGTATTAAATAAAAAAGCCGAAACGGTAATCCCCGCCAGGGGCAGAAATTGACGCAATGAAATACGGTGGTTCATAAAAAAACGACATCTCCTGATATAGCTAAGAATTGAACTTCCCTATCATATAAAATTTTAAGCGAAAGTTCAAGAAAAATGCACGTAAAAAAGCTCTCGCGAAAAATCACGAGAGCTTTTGCAATTACATTTACACAGGTAAGAACAACTCTTACATCATGCCAGGCATGCCGCCCATGCCGGGAGCTGCCGGGGCTGCCGGAGCCGGTTCCGGTTTGTCTGCAACCAACGTTTCCGTCGTCAATACCAATGCGGCGATGGAAGCAGCGTTCTGCAAGGCCGTACGCGTAACCTTAGCCGGGTCTACGATACCGGCTTTTACCATGTCGACGTATTCTTCCGTCAGCGCGTTAAAGCCAACGCCCTTATCGGATGCTTTAACCTTCGCTACGATAACCGAGCCTTCCAAGCCTGCATTGGCAGCAATCTGACGAACCGGTTCTTCAATAGCGCGTTTTACGAGGTTGATGCCCGTCTGTACGTCGCCTTCTTCATGGAATTCATCCAAAGCCGGGAGAATGTCGATGAACGTCGTGCCGCCGCCGGCTACGATGCCTTCTTCAACAGCTGCGCGCGTAGCGTTCAAGGCGTCTTCGAGGCGAAGCTTCTTATCTTTCAATTCAACTTCCGTTGCAGCGCCGACTTCGATGACAGCTACGCCGCCGGACATCTTGGCCAAGCGTTCCTGCAATTTTTCTTTATCGAAATCAGACGTCGTTTCAGCGATCTGCGCTTTGATCTGCGCAACGCGGTTTTTGATTTCTTCAGCGTTGCCGTGGCCTTCAACGATCGTCGTTTCGTCCTTCGTAACGCGAACCTGACGGGCCGTGCCGAGGTCTTCCATCGTAATGCTGTCAAGTTTGCGGCCTACGTCTTCTGTGATGACAGTAGCGCCGGTGAGGATAGCGATATCCTGAAGCATCGCTTTGCGGCGGTCGCCGAAGCCCGGAGCCTTAACGGCAACGGCTCTGAAGGTGCCGCGGAGCTTGTTGACTACCAACGTCGCCAACGCTTCGCCTTCTACGTCTTCTGCGATGATGAGGAGTTCTTTGCCGGCCTGTACGACTTTTTCGAGGACAGGGAGCATTTCCTGAATAGAAGCGATTTTGCGGTCCGTAACGAGGATGTACGGTTCAGTCATAACGGCTTCCATCTTATCCGGGTCCGTTACCATGTACGGGGAAATGTAGCCGCGGTCGAACTGCATGCCTTCGACGACAGACAGCTGCGTACCCATCGTCTTGGATTCTTCAACGGTGATGACACCGTCTTTACCAACTTTTTCCATAGCGTCGGCAATGAGGCCGCCGATTTCTTCGTCGCCTGCGGAAATAGAAGCTACCTGAGCAATAGCAGCTTTATCGGAAACGGCGATGGAACGCTGTTTGATTTCTTCTACCAATTTAGCGACAGCTTTTTCAATGCCCCGTTTCAAAATCATCGGGTTCGCGCCGGCCGCTACGTTGCGCATGCCTTCCTGGATCATAGCCTGAGCCAGCAGCGTAGCCGTCGTCGTGCCGTCGCCTGCTACGTCGTTCGTCTTCGTAGCGACTTCTTTGACGAGCTGTGCGCCCATGTTTTCAAAGGGATCTTCCAATTCGATGTCGCGGGCAATCGTTACACCGTCGTTCGTAATCGTCGGGGCGCCGAATTTCTTATCCAATACGACGTTGCGGCCTTTAGGTCCCAACGTAACTTTTACTGCGTTTGCCAAAGCGTCGACGCCTTTGCCCAAAGCGCGGCGTGCTTCTTCATTGAACAAAATCTGTTTTGCCATTGTTAAACACTCTCCTGTATGTAAAGTAATCTAGGTTCTATAAAATTAGCAAATAGCCAAGATGTCGCGTTCGCTGACGATCAAATATTCAGTGCCTTCATATTTGACTTCCGTGCCTGCATATTTGGAGAAAATAATCTTGTCGCCGACTTTTACATCCAATGCAACGCGGCTGCCATTGTCCTGCACTTTGCCGGGACCTACGGCAACGACTTCGCCCTGGCTCGGCTTTTCTTTAGCCGTATCAGGCAAAAAGATGCCGCTGGCAGTTTTTTCTTCTTGTTCCAGTACGCGGATAACAACGCGATCTCCTAACGGTTTTAACATTTTATATTCCTCCTCAATCATACACTGTATCTTTCATTTTGTTAGCACTCGCTGTATCCGAGTGCTAATTACAATATATATATTACTCATGAAAGGTGAAAAAGTCAAGACTTTTGTCTTCTTTTTTTCGCAACCCTTACGTCGAGCCGCCGCGGCGCTGCTCTGCGCTGGCAACGACCGCCTCAGCAACAGATTTTAACGAACGGCGCTTTTTCATGCTGTATTGCTGCAGACGGCGATACGCCTCCTGTTCGGATATCTTATACAGCTCCATCAAGTAGCCCTTTGCCTTTTCGACAACTTTTCTCGTCTCTATGCGCTCGTTCATTTCCCAGAGCTGCCGCGCCGTTTCTTCCTGCCGTTTAAACTGAGATATGGCGATTTCCATGGCAGGAAACAGGTTGACCGGGCTCACGGGCTTGACCAAATACCCCAGCACACCCGAATCCTTGGCTTGCTCAACGACGTCCTGCTGGCTGTAAGCCGTCAGCAGCAAAACCGGCGCAATGCGTTCGTGACAGATCATTTTAGCCGCATGGATGCCGTCCAGCCGCGGCATTTTGATGTCCAGCAATACGATATCCGGCTTTTCTTTCCGCGCCAATTCCAGCGTTTCCACGCCGTCGGCCGCTTCCCCCACGACCACATGGCCGGCTTCTTCGAGCATTTCGCATAAATCCAGCCGGATGATAGATTCATCGTCCCCAATTACGACGCGATACCCCATATTCGTTATCCCCTCTCTGCAATAGAAAACTGTATTCGTACTTCCGTGCCGTGCGGCACAACGGGAGTAAACGACAACTCTCCTTTTAAATCCTTTTCTACCAACGTGCGGACGATTGTCAGGCCCAAATGCTTGCGCCCTTCGCCGCCTTGCGGCAAGGTCATGCCGACGCCCGTATCGCTGACGGTCAGCGCGCACGTCGTCCCTGCCTGCGTCACGGCGACGCGCACTTCCCCTTCGTCCAGCCCCTCAAAGCCGTGGATGATGGCATTAGTAATCAGTTCATTCAGCACTAACGCCAGCGACGTAGCCATATCCGACGGCAGGGGCAGCTCGTTTCCGGAAAACGACGTCCTGACGCGGCATTCCGCCCCGGCCATGCCATGAGTCAGCAGCGACAGCAGCTGTTTGGCGACTACGCAGATATCAATAGATTCTTCGTCGTGGTGCGATAAAATTTCATGAACCAAGGAAATGCTGAGTATGCGGTTTACGCTTTCCTGCAGCACATCCTTCGCCTCCCGGCTTTCGGTCCTGCGCATCTGCATGCGCAGCAGGCTGGCGACAGTCTGCAAATTATTTTTTACGCGGTGGTGAATTTCCTTGATAACCGACGTCTTGATCATCAGCTCTTCTTCTTTGCGGTACAACTCAGTCCGCTCCGTCAAAATAGCTATGACCCGATATACCTTGCCGCGCCGCAGCAGAGGAATGACCCGCCGCGTGACGACGACTTCCCCGAAGGTAATGTCCTCGGCAAAGCCTTCCCGCGTCGCCAGGGCCTGCTTCGCGCCGGTCAGATTGGTCCGGCTGTTGTAGATATTAGAGCCGACCAGCATGCCGGAATATCCGCGCATGTGCATGATGCTTTCCGCCATTTCGTCTGCGTAAATCACGACGCCGTTGCAGTTGATGAGGATGACGCCGTCCTGCACGGATAAGGGGCGGTACAGCTTGCGGAAATCCCTCTCGATGGGGACCTGCAGAGCCAAAAAAGCCGTTTCAGTCAGCATATCGCGGTTGCTTTCTATCGTGCCGACAAAGGCGACGACGGCGATCGTTTCCCCGCCGTTATCGACGAAGGGATAGGCGAACAGCGGCTCAATACGCCCATAATCTACCTCTTTGCTGCCTTGCATCATCTGCCCCGTCTGCAGTACCTGCAGCACGACCGGTTCTTCGTACCCGGCGCAGACTGTTCCAGCTTTTTTTCTATTCGCCTGCGTTTCCGCCGGCTGCAGCAGCGGAAGGCGCTGCGCCGCCAAGACTACCGTGCCTGCCTTCTGCCCCGGCACAAAGACCAGCAGCTCCCGATGGGATAAGTCGCTGGCAAACTGCAGCAAATCTTCGCTGTTTTTTAGAATATGAATTTGTACGTCCGACAAGGCGCTGGCACTGCGGCAAATCGTTTCAATAGAAGACATAATCAGGACCTCTTTAATACGAGGAAATCGCCAAGGCCGGCTTGGCGTTGAGCGTCAGATCGGCGAAATGCCCTTCCAGGGCCATGTAATAAGCCCGGCATCCAATCATCGCCCCGTTGTCCGTACATAAAACGGGCTCTGGCCGATAAAATGAATACCCGTGGGCTGCGCAGGCCTGTTCCATCGCCGCGGCTAAGGCGCTGTTGGCCGAAACGCCGCCGGCAACGGCAATCTTGTTCATACCGCAGTACGTCGCTGCATCCATGGTCTTTTCTACCAGCGTTTCCACTACGGTCTTTTGGAAGCTTGCAGCAACGTCGTGTACATCATAGGGCTGCTTTCGCTGTTCCTGTGTATGAAGGTAATTCAGCACCGCCGATTTTAAGCCGCTGAAACTGAATTCAAAGTTATGCTTTTCATGCAGGGCCTTAGGAAATGCAATGGCGTCAGGATTTCCGTCCTTCGCCAGCTTGTCGATCTGCGGGCCGCCAGGATAGGGATAGCCCATGACGCGGGCAATTTTATCGAAGGCTTCCCCCGCCGCGTCGTCCCGCGTCTGCCCCAGCAGCGTAAACGTATTGTATCCTTCGATTTTTACCAGCTGCGTGTGGCCTCCCGACACGACCAGCGCCAAAAAGGGCGGCTCCAGCTCGGGATGGCTGAGGAAATTGGCAAAAATATGTCCCTCCATGTGGTTGACGCCGACCAAGGGCTTATCCAAGGCAAAGCTCAGGGCCTTGGCGGCCGCGACGCCGACCAGCAGCGCGCCGACTAACCCCGGGCCATAGGTAACGCCAATGTGATCTATCTCCTGCAGCGACACATGCGCCGTATCGAGAGCTTCTTTAATAATCGGCATGACGTATTCGATATGCTGCCGCGAAGCAATTTCCGGGACGACGCCGCCGAATTTACGGTGAATCGGCACCTGCGTCGATATGATATTAGAAAGAATCTGCCGTCCGTCCTGAATGACGGCGGCCGACGTTTCGTCGCAACTCGTTTCCAGTGCTAAAGTATACATCCTTACTCATCCTTTTTATATGAATTGGTAATCCACTGATAATTTTCTTTTTTACAGTCCATTACGTAGGCGTCTTCTTCCGGCTCAGAATAATAGTTTTTCCGTACTGACAGGACCTGATATCCTAATTTGCGGTACAAATGCAGCGCCCCGATATTAGAAACGCGCACTTCCAAAAAAATATCGCTGCATCCGTCTTCCCAAGCCGCTTCCATCAAGACCCGCAGCAGCAGTTCACCGTAGCCTTGCCGGCGGTACTGCTGTTTCAGCGCGATGTTCGTAATCTGCCCTTCGTCAAGAACGCGCCACAACCCGGCATATCCGGCAATGGTTCCATCTTCATCGGCTAATACGTAATACATGGTCAAATTCGGATTGGCCAGCTCTCTGGTTATCGCCTGCAGCGACCACGGCACGGAAAAAGATTCTGTCTCTACGTCGAAAATTCCCTGGGCGTCAGCCCCTTCTGCTTTTCTTACAATCATAGGCACCGTTGGCCTCCATGACGTTTTTCCCACAATACCTCCGCCTCGCTCCGGCGCTTGTACGCCGGCGTCAAGGTCATACAGTCGTCTGCCTCTCCGGCGGCCAGGCGCTGCTGGCCGGCAAGAGCCAGGCTGCCAGCACGAGGAATAACCACCGTCGGCGGTGCAATGCGGAATAAATCGCTGGCAGCGGCGATCTTCTGCCGGCCCAGCAAGGCGCCGTCTCCGCAAAATACGACGGGCTCGCCCTGCTGCTGCAGCCGTTCCAATACGTCGTCCAACGGCATGACAGACACGTCGTCCAGCGTTTCCAGTATGCCCCGGTTCCACTTGTATACCGATGCGTACACGTTCCCCTTCTGCGCGTCGATAAGAGGACAGATTTTATCCGCATTTCCTACAAAATTCCAAGCCAAACTCGTCGGCGTTTCTATGCCGACAATAGGCGTCTGCCAGGCAAAGGCCAATCCCTTAGCCGTCGCCAAGCCGATGCGCAGCCCCGTAAAAGACCCCGGTCCGATAGATACGACAATCCCGTCGATATCGGCTTTGCCTACCGACGCCTTATCCAGCATATCGGCGATATGCGGCATCAGCTGTTCCGAATGGGTTAATCTTGCTTGTATCGTAAGCTCCGCCCGCAGCGTCTGCTCATGTAAAAGGGCCACGCTCGACACAAGGCTGGATGTTTCAATGGCTAACAACATAAGACTCTACCTCTTTTTCCGCGGCAGCCCAGCGGGCGCCGTTAAATTCAAAATGAAAGATGCGTTCCGTCAAACCCTTTTTTTCGATAAAAACGCGAGCTGCGTCCTCCGGCAGGCGTTCGGGGAATTTTTCCGACCACTCGATGACGGTCACGCCTCTCGTCAAGTAATCGTCAAAACCCAAATCGTCTAATTCATATTCGTCTTCCAGACGATAAAAATCAAAATGCTGCAGCGGAACGGCATGTTCATAATAGTTCAATATAGTGAACGTCGGACTGACGACGGGCTCGTCAATGCCCATTCCCTTAGCAATGCCTTGGACAAAATGCGTTTTTCCCGCGCCCAAATCCCCCTGCAGCGCTAATACGTCGCCGTCGCTTAAAACTCGTCCTAACGCAGCGCCTAAGGCAATCGTATCTTGTTCCGAATGTGTTTCTATATCTATCATGACGCATCTCCTCACCTATGAAAATGATTCCAACCAGTCGGCTGTAATACAGACGTCTTTCCCTCATGCCGGACGTATACCTGTCCCTTGCCGGCCCGTGCCTGCCCAATGGCCGTCACATAGGGATACTCCCTCCGCAGGGCTTCGAAATCGTCGGGAGCCATCGTAAAGATCAACTCATAATCTTCTCCGCCGTTAAATACATAGGCATATATATCTTTCTGTACAGACTGGGCCCATTGCCGCAGCTCCTCGCTGCAGGGAATCGCCTCTTTATCCAATATCAAATCGACGCCGCTGGCCTTGGCAATTTCATTGGATTCGCTAGCTAAGCCGTCGCTGATGTCATTTAAACTATGGGCACGATATGCTACCAAAGCTCGTCCCAGTTGTATCTGCGGCGTTGGAAATTGATGAGCTTTTTTCAAATGAGCATACCCATCTATCCCATGAAGAAGTACATCCAGACCGCCGGCAGAATCGCCAATCGTATGCGAAACGGCGACGACATCGCCCGGCTTGGCTCCGCTGCGGCAAATAGCTTTCCCTGACTCCACTTCGCCAAAGGCCGCCACCGTGATGACTAACGCGCCTTTAGACAAAACCGTATCCCCGCCAATAATATTGACGCCGTAGGTTTTGCATATGTCTTTCATTCCCTCATACAGCGCCGTCAAATCAGCCATTTCCATATCCGTAGGAATTGCAGTAGACAGGACGATGTGCGTCGGAATGCCTCCCATCGCGGCGATATCGCTTAAATTAGAAGCCACTGCTTTATACCCGACATCAAACCAGGAAGCCGTTTTCCCTATGATGAAATGACTCCCCTCGACCATCGTATCAATGACGGCAATTTGTTCCATGCCTTCTGTCGTCTTATACACAGCGCCGTCGTCGCCAATTCCCACGACGACAGAAGAAGGATTAAACAAGGTCCCTTCCTTGACGGCATCAATGAATCCAAATTCGCCGATCTCTGAAATCTTCATGTTAGTACTCCTCATATATTTAGACTTTGAATATTTTTTGTGTATTCAGCGTTTGCCAGCGTAATGTTAATCCGCGACTAGCATAAAATTTTTTTAATAAAATCTTTAATATTTTTATATAAATATTCCGTAAATAACTCATTTACTTCTCTTTGTAAGTAATTTATAACTATTTTCTCTTGCTTCTCTAATTGGTCAAATTCACCTTCTAATACTTTTTCATACCGCTTCACTTCTTCACGATCACGTGCGGTCTTTGTTGAAAGTTCGTTATTCCAAGTATTGACAGAATAAATATGCCCTCGTGCCGTAGAGTATATCTCAATTACTGCACTTATAGTATCTTCGGGAAACATTCCTAATTTATCAGTATTGTGATCGTATATTACAAGAAAAGATTCGCTTAATAACATTTTACCCCTTTTATATTCAATATTTCCCTGCGAATCAATCTCTTCGATTAGCCTAAACGGAGGGCTTATCGATCGGCTACGTCGATACAGTTCCATCAATAGCGTTATTTCTGTTAATAAAGATAACGCTAATCTGTTTTTTATAATATACGCATTATAAGAATTTTTTACGTAAAAACCAAGTAATGCTAACAATGTAGTTAGTAAAATCGGATAAATATCCATCTCTAGGCTCAACTCGCTTTTTACTTTTTGTACAAGATGTATTTTAGTTTTAAATATTATAACATATCATAATAGTTATCACCAATAAAAAAGAGGTGCCAAGCTATGAATTAGCCTAACACCTCTTTTTATATTACAATATTATACTACTGCACAGCCGGTGCCGTCTCGTCGTCCGCTGCTTTTTCTAAAATCTTCGTAACCACCTTTTTAGTCACAGACCATACCAAATCAATGCCAGTGTTGATGAGCTTCGCGCGGATTTTCACCCAGCCAGACGTGGACTGTTCGGCTTCGGCTGTCTGCGCAGCTTCGAAATCACCGATAGCAGCATCAACGTAAGGAAAAACGGTGTTTTCTACAAAGTCCAACGTGTTGTCTTTCAATTCTTCGAATACTTCCTGCAATGCTTCGCTTACTACGTTTTTGATGTCTTCGTTCATTTTAAAATCTCCTTTTCCATTTTATTTACCATTGTTTCGCTCGCAATTTCCAGCAAATCAATATACAGCTGGTTCCGTGTCTTTACCCAGCTTGACGACGTCGTATTAATCTGCGCCTGCAGCTTAGCTCGCAGGATCTCTTTACGTTTATCAAGCTCAGACGTAAGTAGCTTAGACAGCAGCCGTTTGAGTAGATTTCCCATAATTTCACCCCCTTTCACGTGCGACAGATAAAACGATCACCTCCCTATTGCATCAGCTGATAATCGGTAACGCCGCGGGCAATCGCACGAGCAAAAGCGTCCTGGTAATGTGTAAGCAGGTCGGCGTCGTGGTCATTGCTGATAAACGCGAGCTCTACGAGGATTGCCGGCATAGATGTATTGTTTAGCACATACAGCCCGTTTTGTCCTGGAATCGCCAGCTTGACCCCCCGGTCGACAGTGTGCAGGCTATCGACAATCTGACGCTGTACTGCCTTGGCCAACATTTCGCCGGCCGTCGATCCGGGATAGCAATACGTTTCTGTTCCCAGCGCCGCGGGGGATTCCGCCGCGTTGCAGTGGATAGAAATAAACAGATCCGCGCCGCTGGCATTTGCCGTATCGCAAATCGTCGCTAAGTCGTCATGCTGCAGCACTGCAACGGCCACGCCGGCGCTGATGAGATACTGCGCCGCAGCGTTACCGACGGCTGCCGCAACGTCCGATTCACGCAAGCCTGTTCTTGCGTTGACTGCGCCGGGATCGGGCTTGCCATTCGGCGCATGACCGGGATTAATAAATACTTTCATGGTTTTGCTCCTTTCTCATTTGCCAGCTGCTCTAGCGTATCTCGCAATTTTTTCGGAATAGGAAGCCCGGCCTTCCCGGCATTTTCCAGTATGGACAGGCCTTCGTT
>NZ_NQXW01000072.1:0-405 GCF_002287425.1 Megasphaera sp. ASD88
GACGGATTGTTGATTCCCATTTGAAGAGCCAGTTCCTGATACGAGAGTTCGCTTGTTAAGTAAGACTCTACCACAGAAAGCTTTTCTTCGAAAGAGTATTCTTTCCGGGATCGAGATCGTTTTAACCCATTATCCCCCAATTTTTTGTAGGCAGCAACCCACGTTTTTAACTGGCAACTGCTCGACATGCCATGTTTTTGTGAAATGGAAGCGTAGCTTCCCTGATTGTCCAGGTATTCTGATACCAGTTGCTTCTTAAATTCGTAACTGTATTTCGCGGCGAATTGTCAAGCTAAGTGCAACTTTTTAGAGTAATGTACTTCGTATGGCGTTTTGTATCCTAAACATTTTCGGGGACGGCGATTTAGTTCTGCAAAAACAGCTTGCACATAGGCTTCTGGAACG
>NZ_NQXW01000073.1:0-402 GCF_002287425.1 Megasphaera sp. ASD88
TGAGGTAACCTTACGGAGCCAGCCGTCGAAGGTGGGGGCGATGATTGGGGTGAAGTCGTAACAAGGTAGCCGTATCGGAAGGTGCGGCTGGATCACCTCCTTTCTAGGGAAGAGATAACGGATTCTGCGGAAGACGTTACGAAACTTCAGGTCGGCATTCTGGAGTACGTACACATTGTTCAGTTTTGAGAGGCCATGAACCTCTCAAGAAAAAGAGAAAGACCCGTACCTTGACAACTGCATAAAACGAAACGAACAAACCTCTTTTTTGAAGAAAAAGAGAAAGACTTAACGAACCGAAGAAACTCTGAAAAACGGTGAAGACATAAAGTCAAGCAAGTAAGGGCGTACGGCGGATGCCTTGGCCATATCAGCCGATGAAGGACGCGATAAGCTGCGAAA
>NZ_NQXW01000074.1:0-384 GCF_002287425.1 Megasphaera sp. ASD88
CGGGCGGCACGATTCAGAATGCTGATGGCAGCTTCAGTGTAGACGCCAACGGCAATGTAGATGCGGAAACGGTGAAATCAGAAGGGATGTCGGTCGTCGATGAAGACGGCAATACGACATTCCAAGTCTTGGCGAATGGCGATGTAACGGCTCATGATGTAACGGCAACGACAGTAACAGGCGGCACCGTCATCGGGGAAACGATCCGCAACACCAATAATAGCTTCAGCGTAGATGCCAACGGCAATGTAGACGCTGAAACGGTGAAATCCGAAGGTATGTCTGTGGTTGACGAAGACGGCAATACGACGTTCCAAGTCTTGTCGAACGGCGACGTAACGGCGCATGCCGTGACAGCGACGACAGTAACGGGCGGCACGATTC
>NZ_NQXW01000075.1:0-367 GCF_002287425.1 Megasphaera sp. ASD88
GGTTAATTGTAAAATGAATTTGAACAGGTAATCAAAAAACAAAAATCCATAGTGAAGCTTCATGTTAAAATGGTTTTGCGAGAAATCATCAACAAAGGAGCAATCACTATGGATCACATCCATTCTAACACAATTGAGGACGTACGTACACCCGGCCGCCATCTTTCTTTGGAGGAACGTGGCATGATTCAGGCCCTGCATCGCCAGGGGCTTTCCCTTCGCAACATCGCTGCTGCAGTAGGATGTGCTCATACGACTGTTTTCTATGAACTTCGGCGTGGAACGCCGGATCGGAAAAGCAAGCACGGTCGTGCCCCTCAGTATATGGCAAAGCGCGGTCAGAAGGCTTATGCAGAGAATCGCAAGA
>NZ_NQXW01000076.1:0-355 GCF_002287425.1 Megasphaera sp. ASD88
GGGACAGGTGTATGGGGAACTGAGCATAATGTACGAAGGCCGACTCCCAGAGTAACGCATAGCTGGCAAAAGCAGGCGAAAATCCTGTCTGTACTTGACATGTTCAGCATGTGTTGTTATATATAAACCATGAGCTGAAAGTTCTCAAATTCGCTTTCAGCTTACCAAGTATCATAGAAGATCTATGTTTACAGAGATTTTTTCACAGGCTCGACGCAAATAAAGAAGGGCGAATTGTCAAGCTAAGTGCAACTTTTTAGAGTAATGTACTTCGTATGGCGTTTTGTATCCTAAACATTTTCGGGGACGGCGATTTAGTTCTGCAAAAACAGCTTGCACATAGGCTTCTGGAACG
>NZ_NQXW01000077.1:0-353 GCF_002287425.1 Megasphaera sp. ASD88
ACCCCTACCCACATCTCATCCAAAAGCTTTTCAACGCTCACTGGTTCGGTCCTCCACACATTTTTACCTGTGCTTCAACCTGGACATGGGTAGATCACTGTGGTTTCGGGTCTACTGCTACCAACTTATCGCCCTGTTCAGACTCGCTTTCGCTTCGGCTCCGCGTTTCCCGCTTAACCTCGCTGGCAACAGTAACTCGCCGGTTCATTCTTCAATAGGCACGCCGTCGCGCATGTAAAGCGCTTCGACTGTTTGTAGACATACGGTTTCAGGTTCTCTTTCATTCCCCTCCCGGGGTTCTTTTCACCGTTCCCTCACGGTACTATTCGCTATCGGTCCATATCAGTGTTTCG
>NZ_NQXW01000008.1:0-79322 GCF_002287425.1 Megasphaera sp. ASD88
TTGAAACAGTTGTTGAATAATGCTGCGTTTTCCTTCGGTCATAATGACCTTATGTACCGGTTTCTTTTCTCTTGCCATGATAGTAAGCCTCCTATGATTTAGATTGTATCATAGAAGACCTATACCTAGCAGTTATTTACAGAAAAAGCTTCACATAGTCTTTGCGTCCTTATCGTGTTTTAAGGAACGTTCGTCCTCTTTGAGCTTTTTGAACTCTTCCCGGTCTTCCTTTTTTGCGCCGCCCCAGCGCAGGACCAGACCTCCGGTTACGCTCCACGTCTGTTTCATATCAGAGCCGAAGCGCCGCGTCAGCTCGCCCCAAATCGTATTGCCCTGGCCCATGGTGAAAGACGTGCCGACAGTCATATTGTACCAAGATGACGGCCCCGACCCCAGCGACACGGAAGCCGAATCGCCGCTCTGCACATTCTTCCCTTCTCCATACAGGGGGCCGGTAAAATCACGCTGCACTTCAAACCGGCCGTAGGCCAGCCCCTGATTGCCGCGGATACGATAGGTCTTTCCAGCCATGAGGCCGGCCTTTCCCGTAAGCAGGGTCTGATTCTTCGGCGTATACACCGCCGTCGACCCTACAGACGGCAGATTCATATAGCCGAAGGACACGCCGACCTGGGGCTCCCAAAAGAAGCTGTCCGCTGCAAACTTCGTCTGGTACCAGCGCAGTCCCAGCGCCGGCATCCACGTTCGGTACGCTTCCGACCGGCTCTGACCGGCCTCATCCGTATAGGACAAGTGATTCCGCAGGCTCGTCACCCGAAACACGCCTTCTATGCGGTGTGAGTCTGCGCCCTCCCACGACGTGTACCAGGCCGCGCCGTATTTCTTCATGGCCGACGACGCGCCGCCGTACGATATGCCGCCGGAGTCGTAGCTGCTCAAATACGCGTTCGAAGACCCTGACAAGTAAAACAGCCCCTGCCGCATCGTGCCGCCGCGCCAATTCCACACGCGCCCCGCTTCGTAGCCCAGCTGCATGGAGCTGTAATCCTGGGACAGCGATGCGCTGCCATAGCGGGGAAATACGTCGCTGCGGTAGAAAAACTTTACCGACCAGTCCGAGGCATCCGTCGGCCGCTGCATGCCTTTAAAAGCCGCAAACCGGCTGTCATCAATGCGCCGCCATATCAAGTCATCCTCTATGTGGTAGGCGTTGACGGCCCCAATCTGCCCTGCCGCGATGGAATAGGCGGTCTGCCGCCAATCGCTGGGCTCGGCGGCATGAGTAAGACTAGTAGCATGAGTAAGACTAGTAGCATGAGTAAGACCAGTAAGAAAAAACAATATCCCAGCCACAATAAAGTTTCTCTGCCGATAATTCGCCATCATTGCCTGTCCCTCCACGCTTTTACATCCACAATTTTTTACTATTCTACACTAAAAAACGAAGTCTGACTATAACCGGTTCAAAAACAAAAACTCTTATCTATAAACTCTTTCGTATTCGACAGTATTAAATAATTATAACTGTAGATTTGACTAAGTGATAATTTTATTGTTCTATCACTACATTCTCTTATATAATCATAATAAAATGCTCCCTTATAATAAACCAGCATTTAGGATATCGCTTGTTTATTCCTAAGAGAGCATTCCTATAGAGTTATTTAAATTTAATACTTCTTAATTAGATTTTACCTTACGGATAACGTCAATAACAGTTCCATCCCGATATTCTACTACGCCAACGACTCGATCTTCCGTATCCACGGCCATCGCCTTGCCGCAAATTTGTTCGGCTAACGCAGCCATTTCATCAATAGACATAACAGGAATTCCTGAATTTTTGAACTTATCAACTAAATCTTCTCTCTTCATGTTTACAGCTACTCCATATTCCGTAACCAGTACATCAATACTTTCTCCCGGAGTAGTTATAGTCTGCACGTGATCTTTCAGTACAGCTAATCGACTTCTAACTAAATTAGTAGTAATGATAGTTAAAGAAGCTCCGGCTGCTGCATCACTGTGCCCGCCGGATCCGCCCATAATAACTCCATCTGAGCCAGTGATAACATTGACATTAAATTGCTTATCAATCTCTGTAGCCCCTAAAACTGCACAGTCCAACTTATTAACTATGCACCCGCTGTTATAAGGACTTGCATATAATCCGGCTCCTACTTCTAAATGGCCTTCATTTTCTTTAAGAGAGCGAACTGCATCCAAATCAAAGTCTTGTACGTCCATAATGCATTTAAACAATCCTTCTTCATACATCTTGACCAGATATTCAGTAATGCCTCCCATTACAAAGCTTCCTTTGATATTCTTTTCCTTCATAATTTTACTCAAATAATGCGCGACAGCTAAGGATGCGCCGCCGGCTCCGGTTTGGAAAGAAAATCCATCCTTCAATACCCCGGAAGCTTCAATTACTTTTGCAGCATACGAAGCAATTTTTAATTGTACAGGATCCTTTGTAATTTTTGTCGTTCCTGATACGATGCCTTCTGGATCGCCGATATAGTCAATTTTCACGACATAGTCTACTCGTTCTTGAGAAATAGCTATCGGTGCTAATGGATACGGTTCTATGTGGTCAGTAACTGCAACGACTACGTCTGCATATTCTGCGTCTGGAAATGCGTATCCCAAGGAACCACAAGCTGTCTCTCCCTTAATGCCGTTTAGATTGCCATATTCATCTGCCGCAGGCGCCGCAATGAAAGCAACATCGATGTGTAAATCTCCGCATTCAATAGCGCGAGCACGGCCTCCATGTGTCCGAAAGATAACGGGATTCTCAAGTAATCCTTGAGATATAGCTTTTGCAACAGGTCCAACGGCATAATTCGTATCAATATGCGTCACTACACCATCTTTTATATGCTGTAAAAGCGGAGCATGTACAGAAAAAATAGCGCTAGCTGCAATCGTCAAGTCTTTAATTCCCATTCTGGAAGCAACTTCCAATACTTGATTTAAAACGCCGTCGCCGTTTCGAAAATGGTGATGAAATCCCAATGTCATTCCGTCGCGAATAGGTATCTTTCTAAATACATCTTCTAAACTATCCATAAGCTTGCTTTCTCCCGGTTTGGCACACTTTACTATAGGAGCTTGGCGATGCATGTCCGGTTGAGTAGCAAAAGCCCCCTGAAATAGTTTCACTTTTTTTCCATTTATATATTCCGGAATATCCCGATTAACAGCATTTTTCATAACAGGTATCAACCCTTTCATTCCACATCAATATATCTTTCATAGTAAATGAAGCATTTCTGCTAATTGAAGAATTCTCTTTGCTCTTGCTTCAATAGGCGCGTCAATCATTTTTCCATCTACGGCAATAACGCCAGTTCCTTTAGCCCTTCCTTCGTCAAGAGCAGAAATAACGCGTTGCGCCCAACGAATTTCTTTCGTTGTCGGAGCATATAATTCATGTACTGTATCTATCTGACGTGGATTGATAACTAATTTTCCCTTAAAACCTAACGATTTCATTAACCGTACATCTTCCACTAACCCTTCTTCATCTTGTACGTCGGTAAAAGGCGTATCTATACTATCCACGCCAGCTGCGGCCGCAGCATTGGCAATCATAGAACGAGCTACAAAAATTTCCTTCCCGTCTTTTGTCCGAGGTACGCCCAACGCAGCAGTATAATCTTCTGCGCCAAAACAAAGAGCAACCACTCGTTTCGACGATAAAGCAATTTCTAAAGCTTGACTAACGCCCATCGGTGATTCTAACAAAGGCATGACGCTAACTGGTTTTTGACCGTTCGTTTCTGCCTTCTCAATCAATTCCACTTGGCGAATTACATCTTCCGCTCTTTCAATTTTAGGCAGCATCAACGCATCAGGCTGGCATGGCACAATCGTCTGAATATCTTTTTCTCCGCCGCTAATTAACGGATTTATACGAACCACCTTTTCACAAGTTCCATAATGGATATTCCGTAAAGCATTAGCAACTAAATTTCTCGCTGAATCTTTCTCACTTGGAGAAACGGCATCCTCTAAATCCAATATAATCCCATCTGCTCCAAAGATTCCCCCATTTTGTACATTCCCTGGATTATTTCCTGGTAAAAATAATAACGTTCTTCTCATCGATGCCGCCTCCTTATATCATTCCAGCTCGCTGCAACGCCGTTTTTAATCGAGCCGCTATCGTATAATCCAGCGCCCCTTTATCTGACGCAGTAATCAAAACATCCGTAACACCTTCATGTTGACAAACTCGTTCCAAAGTATGACGAATCATTTGTCCAAACTGCGGCAATACAATACTTGTCAATTCTACTTGTATGCCCGAACCTTTCTCCGCTTCTGACACCGTAATGATAATATCGTTTGATTCCAATGTTCCTGCTTGCCCCATTTTCATGAGAAGCACCTCCCAGTATTATTAAGTTAACATCCGCATTAATATCGTCGCTACAATTACTGTGCACGCACCGCCAAGACGAGTAGATATTTGTGCAAAGGGCATTAATTCCATTCGATTAGCCGAGGAAAGAATAGCAACGTCGCCCGTTCCGCCTAACCCGCTGTGACAAGCCGTAACAACAGCCGATTCGACAGGGTACATGTTCATAAATCTGGCAGTGAAAAATCCTGAACCAACCATACCTAATACCGTACCCAATACAGTAAGAATATATGCCGGCGTAATTGCGGCTACCACATCGTTCCAAGGTGTATACAATACGCCTACGCCAACCAGCAATGCCCACGTTAAGTTGCCGGAAACAAATTTATACAGCTGATTAGCTCCCTGTTCCATTTGAGAAGGCATAATACCTATCGCTTTGACAACTGCCGCCCCAATAATCATCAAAATCGGTGCGGGAATGGGAATAACCATATTTAATAACCGGGCCCCAACATAAAAGCTACATGCAATAATCAGCCCTGCGCCCATTAATTTTATATCAATCGGCTGATCAGCTGCTTTCACATCTACTAAATTCAAATCGTCTCCAGACTTTACTAAAACGCCGTTGCCAGTCAGTTCTGGTCGTTTATTTCCTAACTTTTTCAAATATCCTGCCAGCATAATAGCAAACAAGTTACCCAACATTGCCGCCGGAACGAAATGTACTAAAAACTGTTCAGGAGACTGATTTAAAATCTCTGAATATGCTACAGACAAGGGTAGAATTCCTTCACCGACACCGCCGGACAAAATCGGTATCACAATAAAGAAAAAGGCGTGATATACATCCATTCCACAGATGACGCCGACACTAGTACCAATGATACACGCCGCAATCGTTCCAATAATTAAGGGAACAAACATTCTTAAAAACCCTTGAATTAAGAATTTTCGTACCATTCCCAAAATACTGCCGACAACCAAACAGGAAATATAGAAGTATAAAAAATTAGCGCCTTTAGTAAAAGCCGTTATCGCTTTAACTGCCGTAGGATTCAGAAGGCCATAAAAAACTAAACAGGAGGGGATAAAAATTGATAAAATTGCCGGACCGCCAATATCCTTTAAAATGGGAACTCTTAACCCAATATCGCCTAACAACATCCCCATAATCATCATGATAGCGATACCGCCAATCATATCGGCTGGAAGTTTCCCATACAATGTGGCAAAGAAGATAAGCGCCGCTAAGACCACATACACTGGTAAAGGAAGTACGCCGATTTTGAATGACATACAACTGTTTTTTACCTCGTTCATAATAAAAACCCCTTTCGGAATGATTTGATGGCTTCACTATATCATTTCTCGAAAGGGGTTTATAGAATTGTAAATATAGGTAATATTTATGTAAT
This sequence comes from Megasphaera sp. ASD88, assembly GCF_002287425.1. Classification (NCBI taxonomy): domain Bacteria; kingdom Bacillati; phylum Bacillota; class Negativicutes; order Veillonellales; family Veillonellaceae; genus Megasphaera; species Megasphaera sp. ASD88. Next base: position 5,761 of record NZ_NQXW01000008.1, read on the forward strand.
TTCTGTAACCATTTAATTATTACTTTTTACAGTATGTGTACATATAAATAGGCCTTCCTTTAGGGCGATAGGTAAGAGTTCCATACACCAAACCCAGAGTTTCCATATAATTCAAATATTTTCTTATTGATATTCTGGAAATACCCACAGCGTCTGCAATCTCTTGCGTACTGAAAGGGGCTTCTTTTTGGCTGCATTCATATTTGACTCTATCAAGCGTCTGTTTCTCTATGCCTTTGGGTAAATCACAGGAAGTCGCATCAACTCGTTGTTTAAAAAACGCTGCATCCAAAATAGATTGATCAAAATCACTATTATCTTGTAAAATCTTCCTTCTTTCCATATAAGAAAGTAAAGTTGCTTTTAGCCGTTCAAATGTAAAAGGTTTTATAATATAATCTATAACTCCATGTGAAAGAACTCTCTTTACATGTTCTTTCGACTGAGCAGCTGTAATCATGATAACATCAATTTCCGGATACTTAGCTTTCAATTTTATTAAAAACGTAATTCCATCCATTTTAGGCATAAAGACATCCAATAAAATTAGATCAACCTGATGCTTTTCTAAAAAGTCAAGAGCTTCTAAACCATTCTTTACTACGCCCATGACATCAAAACCGTCTACTCTTCGCAAATATCGCGTATTAATCTCTGCAACCATCGGATCATCTTCGATAATTAAAACTTGAATCACTTCATATTCCCCCTTTCTTTTATTCTGGATGTAAATAAATAGAAAAAATGGTTCCTTGGGGATGGTTGGGTTGTATTCCTAGTTTCCCATTGAACCGATATACTATTTTAGCAATCAAATATAACCCCAAGCCTCGATTTTTCCCTTTTGTAGAATACCCTTTTTGCAATATTTTCTTCACATCATCCTGTATGCCGCATCCAGTATCAATGACTTCAATGTACCAGCCGTCGGATTGATATACATTTACTTTAACCTGCTTTTTCTCAGATAACTGCACGGCTTCCATTGCATTATCTATCAAATTTCCCAAAATCGTAATAATAGCATTTCTAAATTCTAACTTTTTTATGTTAGGAATTTTCATGTTACTATCAAATATAAGTTCTGTATTCAACTCCCTGCTTCGGCTACGCTTACTTTGCAAAAAAGATAAAATAACAGGATCTTTTACCTGCCTACTGATTTCCTCAAACTCTGTCGCATCAGTCAGCGCCAGGCTTTGAATATATTCTCTTAATTTATTGTATTCTCTATTGGCGACCAATCCATTAATTACATGAAGCGTATTGCGATATTCATGTGCTCTAACGCGTAATGCTTCTATATAATTTTTTACGCCGGTTAATTCTTCTGACAATTCCCATATTTCTTTAAAATCTCTGAAAGTAGCTATAGCGCCTACAATTTCTCCCTCAACGATTAACGGAACGCGGTTCGTTAAAATAACAACAGTATTAATTTTTTGTTCTTGGTTTAATTCTACTTGCCCCGACTGGACGATATCCATCATACGCGTATGAGGAATCACATCTGCCGCCAAACGTCCGACGAGGTTTCCAGTAATGCCTCCTTTGGCAAAAATACGCTTTGCTTCCTCATTTACAATCTGTAAGTACCCATTTTTATCAATGACAATGACGCCCTCATGGACGGATTGAATTACTGCATTTCTTTCTACAGTTATTCGCGCCAATTCTTGAGGCTCCATATCCAATAAAGAATTTTTAATTTTCCTTGAAACAACTATAGTTAAGACGATTCCAATACACAAAACCAACATTCCGCCGCCTAGCATCTGCATATTTCGCCTTTGTATTGCCGCTTCTACAGCATTCATAGAAACGCCTGTAACAACGGCACCAATTTGTTTTCCATCCTTATATATTGGAGAAAATGCACGAATAGACTCACCCAAACTTCCCTTAGCCACTGAAATATATTCTTCTCCATTCAATGCATTTAATTCATCGTTTCCTTCAATATGCTTTCCTATATTCTTTACGTTAGGATGAGACAATCTAATTCCATCGTTATTAAAAACTACGATAAAATCTACGTTTGTCTCCTTTCTTAAGGCCTCTGTCATTTCTTGCACTTGTTCGTGCTTATCTGGATCTATAATCCAATTTTGCAATTCTGGTAATAAAGCTACAATTTTCGTAATAGATCTTGCTCGATTAGCTACCTCTTCTTTTACATACTTATTTTCATTAGATGATAAAAGCAAATACATGACAGATGTTGATAAAAGCCACGTTAGTGCAACTAATAAAATGAGCTTTGTCCTTAGATGCATGATATCCCTTCTAAAGGTATTAACTTATACCGTATTTTGATGTATTTATTTTATCACATATGGAATATATAAATTTATATATGTAACTTATGTAACCAACATCCAGTCTAAAATTTCGATATACTTTATGTATACGGCAGTAATCGATATAAACTTTAAAGGAGGAAATTTCATGTTCACATTCCGAAAAATCTTTTTATCCCATGCCGCCGATTATGATGAACTTGCAGCCTTTCTTACAAAAATGAATCTCACCTATAATAGATACGGCGTTGATTACTGTATTGGCGCATATCATTCGGATACTAATGAATTACTTGGCACAGCATCCCTTTCCGGTCATGTTATTCATAACATTGCCGTAAATCCCGTATATCAAAAACAAGGTTTAACAACAGCATTATTATCGGCTATTATGTCTTATGGCACATCTAAACACATATTTTATTTCCAATTATTCACAAAACCTCAAAATATTTCTCTTTTCTGCAATGCCGGTTTTAGGTTAGTAGAAGAGGCTTCTCCTTATGTAGCCCTGCTCGAATTCGGACAGCAAACACCAGAATCATGGTGCCGCCGCATTATCCGTGAAAATAATCTATCTTCAACAGATTCCTATGCAGCTATCGTTATGAATTGTAATCCTTATACACTAGGCCATAAATATCTCATCGAGCAGGCAGCCGCAATTGAGCAAAACGTCTTGATCTTTGTCGTCGAAGAAAATCGCTCTATGTTACCCTTTGCAGACCGCTATCGACTCATGCAGGAAGACCTACAAAATCATCCGCAAATAAAACTATGTCCCAGCGGTCCGTATATCATATCCCAAGGAACATTTCCGTCATATTTCTTAAAAAGCAGCGATAAACTTTTAGCGCAAACATTGTTAGATGCCTCTCTATTCGCACACACAATTGCGCCGTTACTTCACATATCGACCCGATATATCGGAACGGAACCACAAGACATAGTAACAAAAACATACAATCAAACATTACAACATATATTAGAAAAATCTCATATTGCAGTAAAAGAAATTCCTCGCATCGAATATAATGGGTCTCCTATATCTGCATCGGCAGTTAGACTACATTGGAAAAATCAAAATTGGTCAATGCTGGAAAAGTTAGTGCCAGCCTCTACACTGGCTTATTTACAAAAAAACTCTTACGCTGCCGTCCTGGCAAATTATAAAGAAAGGACTCAATAGTATGACAACGCTAACAGCTCACTTAGCATACAATGAAATGCGAGTAGAACGCCGCAACATACTACATAATCAATATCCAAATTATGCAATCATTCAATTGACATTAGCTATTCCAGAACCGTACACAAATAGCTTTTCAGCGCAGCAATTATTTTACAAAGGCATAGAGTCTATTCATCAAAAAATTCCCTCATTATGTCATGAACAAATTTACTACGATCCAGATGGTCCTAGCGGATTATTCGTATCATCTGCTAACGCCTTTTATTTAAAAGAAATTTCTAGTCAGATAGAAGAAACGTCTACGTACTCCCGCTTGTTAGACATTGACATCTATGCAAACAATAAGAAGGCCGTTTCTCTTTTTTCACGACGACAAGGCCGTACCTGTTTCCTTTGTCAGGAGCGAGCCGTAACTTGTATGCGTAACCGCACTCATACCAGAAATGAAATTCTGCAAAAAGTCCAAGAACTACTATTAGATTTTCAAGTAGAATTATTATGTAATCAAACATCTGAAGCAGCAAAAAAAATAAGCGCATTAGCTGTTCGTTCTTTACTGTATGAAGCGGCTTCTTACCCTTCACCAGGTTTAGTTGATCCATTGCATCCCGGGTCCCATTCTGATATGGATTTTTTCACATTTTTAAACAGCAGCGCCAGTTTATCATCATATTTTGCAAACTTTTACGATGCCGGACTACAATTTGCTAATTCGAAACAAGAATTATTTCCTCTTTTAAAAAAAATAGGGCTTCTTGCAGAATCGGCAATGTATTCCTCAACTGAAAAAATCAATACGCATAAGGGGAGCATTTTTTCTATGGGCCTTGTCCTTGGAACGATTGGTTATATGAAAAGGTTGCAATTACCTATCAATTCAATATCCATTTTACGTACTGTCCCCCAAATTCTGCCGCCGCTTTCTAAGGAATTTTTCCAGCCGTCATCCTATGAATCAGCAGGAACTCAGGCATTTAAAGAATTTAAGATTAAAGGAGTACGAGGAGAAGCCGCCGCTGGTTTTCCTTCCATCATGAATCAAGGTCTACCAACCCTAAAAAAGGCTCTTGCCAAGGGAAAACCGCTGCGGTTGTCATTAATACAAACGCTATTCGCATTAATGACAACAGTAGATGATACCACTATTTTGCATAGGCAACCTCGTTTAGAAGCGTTACGTTGGGTACAAAACACAGCTAAAAAAGCATTATATGAAAATATATTTGACGCGCCCGATTGGCAGGAAAAAATTTGGGCTATCGATAAACAGTTCGTCAAGCTAAATATTTCTCCCGGAGGTTCTGCCGATATGCTTAGCTTAACATATTTTTTATATCTCTTAGATACCCAATCTGCGCTATTAGACTAAATGTATTCATTACAAAGCATAAAACCCCTGTTTCTGCATAGAGAGACAGGGGCCTTACTATTTTTATTTATCTTATTTAAAATATGCTACGCCGGCAGCGAAGATGGGCTGGAGTTTGTTGCCGCTGATGTTTTCGAAGATGTCGTCGGCGCTGAACCGTTCTGTATGGGCCATCTTGCCGAGGACGCGGCCGTCGGGGCTGGTAATGCCTTCGACGGCGAGGACCGACTGGTTCGGGTTGTATTCGCTGTCGTAGGTCGCCTTACCGGACAGGTCGACGTACTGCGTGGCGATCTGGCCTTTGGCAGCCAATTCGCGGATTTGTTCCGGCGATGCGACGAAGCGGCCTTCGCCGTGGGAAATAGCCACGGTGTGGACGTCGCCGGCCTTGACGTTGCTGAACCAGGGGCTCATGACCGATACGACCTTGGTGTCGACCATGCGGGACAGGTGACGGCCGATGGTGTTGTACGTCAGCGTCGGGCTGTCGGCCTTCAAGGGCTGTACGTGGCCGTAGGGCAGGAGGCCCAGCTTAATGAGGGCCTGGAAGCCGTTGCAGATGCCGAGAGCTAAGCCGTCGCGCTGATACAGGAGCGATTCGAGGGCTTCCGTAAGGGCAGGGTTGCGGAACAATGTCGCAATGAACTTGCCCGAGCCTTCCGGTTCGTCGCCGGCGCTGAAGCCGCCGGGGAACATGATGATCTGGGCCTGGGCGATGCGCTTGGCCATTTCGTCGATCGATTCGGCCAAGTCCTGCGCTGTGTTGTTGCGCAGGACCATGACGTCCGCTACTGCGCCGGCCCGTTCAAAGGCTTCGGCCGAGTCGTATTCACAGTTCGTGCCCGGGCATACGGGGATGAAGACGCGGGGCTTGCCGAAGGATTCGCTGCGGCGCGGGCCGTAGGTCGTGAACAAGGGCAGCTCGGCGTCGCCTTCGCCGCTTTCGCTCTTGATGGGGAATACGCCATTCAGCGGTTCTTCCCAGGCTTTCTGCAGGTCGGCTAAGGCAATCTTCACATCGCCGATTTCCATGAGGCCGTTGCCGCGAGTCAGGCCGACGCGGCGCACGTTGTCGCGGCGAACCCATTCGACGGCGTCGTCCGTATTGGCTTCGACGACGATTGCGCCGTAGCGGAGGTTGAAGAGTTCCTGAGCGCTGAAGGAGCCGTCGATTTCTACGCCGAGGCCATTGCCGAAGGCCATCTGGGCGATCGCCGCGGCGACGCCGCCCTGTCCGACGGCGTGCATAGCCTTAACCTTGCCGGCGACTACGGCTTCGTGGAGGAAGTCGCAGTTCGCCTTAAAGGCGTCGAAATCAGGCACGCCTTCGCCGTCGCGAGGCAGGTCGAAGAGGAGCACGGCGTTGCCGGGCTGTTTAAATTCAGGAGAAATGATATTCTTCGTATGTTCGGGAACAATGGCAAAGGATACGAGGGTCGGCGGAACCGTCAGGTTTTCAAAGGTGCCGCTCATGCTGTCCTTGCCGCCGATGGCCGCAACGCCCATTTCCTTCTGGGCGATATACGCGCCGAGGAGGGCGCTGACAGGCTGCCCCCAGGCCTTTTCGTTCGTGCCGAGACTCTGGAAGAATTCCTGCATGGTCAAATAGACCTTCTTGCGGTCACCGCCGAGAGCCACGAGCTTGGCGATGGACTGGACGACGGCGTAGAGCGCGCCGTGGAAGGGGCTCCAAATCGCCAGATCGGGGTCGTAGCCGTGGGTGAAGATGCTGGCCGTCGTCGTCTTGCCGTTCATGACGGGGATCTTGGCGACCATGCCTTCAACGGGCGTCTTCTGGTATTTGCCGCCGAAGGGCATGAGGACCGTGCGGGCGCCGATAGTGCTGTCGAACCGTTCGGCAAGGCCCTGTTCGGAGGCGATGTTGAGCGTCCCCATCGTGTCGAGCCACGTTTTGGCGACGTCCGTCACTTCGGGAGCCGTAAAGAAATCTTTGTCTTCCGGAGCCGTGACGAAGGCCTTGCGGCGCTGGGTTACGCCGTTCGTATCGAGGAAGGCTCTCGTGATGTTGACGATATTCTGGCCGCGCCAGTGCATGACGAGGCGCTTTGTATCCGTCGCAACGGCGACGATGGTCGCTTCGAGGTTTTCTTCTGCGGCGTATTTCATGAATTCGTCGACGTGTTCCGGTGCGACGACGACGGCCATGCGTTCCTGCGATTCGGAAATAGCCAGTTCCGTGCCGTCGAGGCCTTCGTATTTCTTCGGAACCTTGTCGAGGTTGATGTCGAGGCCGTCGGTCAATTCACCGATAGCAACGGAGACGCCGCCGGCGCCGAAGTCGTTGCAGCGCTTGATGAGGACCGTCACTTCGTGGCGGCGGAAGAGGCGCTGGATTTTCCGTTCTGTCAGGGCGTTGCCCTTCTGGACTTCAGCTCCGCACGTTTCCAGGGATTCGACAGTGTGCTTCTTCGACGAGCCCGTCGCGCCGCCGCAGCCGTCGCGGCCGGTCTTGCCGCCGAGAAGGATGATGATGTCGCCGGGGACGGGCGCTTCGCGGACGACGTTGTTCCGCGGCGCTGCGCCGAGGACTGCGCCGATTTCCATGCGCTTCGCTACGAAGCCCTGGTTATAATATTCCTTAACTTCGCCCGTCGCCAAACCGATCTGGTTGCCGTAGGAGCTGTAGCCCTTGGCCGCGCCGGTCGTCAGCGTGCGCTGGGGCAGCTTGCCCTTGAGCGTATCCTTGACGGCCTGACGGGGATCGCCGGCGCCGGTGACGCGCATAGCCTGGTATACGTAGGAACGGCCGCTCAAGGGGTCGCGGATGCAGCCCCCCAGGCAGGTTGCCGCGCCGCCGAAGGGTTCGATTTCCGTCGGGTGGTTGTGCGTTTCGTTCTTAAACAGGAGAAGCCATTCTTCTTCCACGCCGTCGACGTCGACGGGGATGATGATGGTGCAGGCGTTGATTTCGTCCGATTCGTCGAGGTTCTGGAGCTTGCCGGCAGCCTTCAGCTCTTTGACGGCGATAGTCGCCATGTCCATGAGGGTCTGGGGTTTCTTGCGGTTCAGGTTTTCCCGCGTCGTTTTATACGCTTCGTAGGCCCGCTGGATAGGCGCGGTGAACTTGCCGTCTTCAAAGGCGACGTCTGTCAGTTCCGTCATAAACGTCGTATGGCGGCAGTGGTCGGACCAGTACGTATCGATGACGCGGATTTCCGTTACCGTCGGATTCCGCTTTTCTTCTTCGCCGAAATAGGTCTGGCAGAACTTCAAGTCGTCGAAGCTCATGGCAAGGCCCATGTGGGCCGACAATTCCTTCAGCGCGGCGTCGTCCATCGTCGTAAAGCCTTCGATGACGGCGACGTCTGCCGGCTGTTCCCAGGCCATTTCCAGGGTGTCTACCGGGTCGAGGGACGCTTCGCGGGCTTCGACGGGGTTGATGCAGTAATGCTTGATGGCGGCGACGTCTTCGTCGGACAAGTCTCCCGACAATACGACGACCCGGGCGGTGCGGACGAGGCTGTCGTTCTGCATCGTCAGCATCTGCAGGCACTGCATGGCCGAGTCGGCGCGCTGGTCGTACTGACCGGGCAGGTATTCAATAGCCAGCACCGTATCTCCTTCTTTGACAGGCAGTTCATCGTATACGGCGTCTACCGGGGGCTCGGAGAAAATCATGGTTTTCGCCGCTTCGAAGGCGGCGTCGTCCAGACCGGCCACGTCGTAGCGGTGGAATATGTTAATATCGGTCAACCCCTTGATAAGCAGGTTTTCCTGTAAATCAGCAAGCATGCGTTTTGCTTCGTCGGCAAATACGCCTTTTTTGGCAACATACAAACGTCGAATAGACTGCATGTCATGACCTCCCTAAAAAGATATACATAATCGAATGCTACCCCTAGTATACCTGTTTTATTTCCATAAGTAAATTAGAAATTCAGCTCTATTATTGACTTGACTGGGGTTTCGTATTAGACTGTTACTATTCTAAACGTGTACGTTTACATTTGACTTTCATAATTACTAGGAGGGTTCGTAATGGACGAATTGAAACAGCGCATCCTGCAGGACGGCATCATCATCGACAACCGTATTTTAAAGATAGACAACTTTTTAAATCAGCAAATCGACACGACGCTCATCAACCACGTCGGCCAGGAATTTGCCCGTCTATTTCAGGATGTCCCTGTAGACCGCATTGTCACCATCGAATCGTCCGGCATCGCCGTAGCCTACGCCGTATCGCTGGCCATGAACAACCGGCCCGTCGTCTTCGCCCGCAAAAAGAAATCGCTCCTGACGAGCGGCGAGCAGTACACGGCGTCGATTTATTCCTATACGAAGGAAGAATCGTATACGGCGTCTATCGGTAAATCCTATCTCCACGCCGGCGAATCCATCCTCATCATCGACGATTTCCTGGCCAGCGGCGCCGCTGCCGTAGGCCTGACCGAGATCGCCGCCCAGGCGGGCTGTTCCGTCGCCGGCATCGGCATCGTCGTCGAAAAGACTTTCCAGGGCGGCCGGCAGACCTTGGAATCCAAAGGCCTGCGCGTCGAATCGCTGGCCCGCATCGCCCGCTTTGAAAACAACGCCCCGGTATTTGCCGATTAAACTCGCGCCCCCCGAATGGAGCCGGCGCATCATAGACAGGAGGTACTGCCATGCGCGCTCAGTTTTTTGACGGCTTCGACTTCGCCGATTTCAAGCTCAGCATCGTCGCCGTCGAACACGTAGAAGATTTTTTCAATATCGAAGAGTTCGGCCTGCATCCCATCATGTACAACGAAGCGTGCCTGCGGGGCTACACGGCTATCTTCGGCTTTAACGACGAGAAAATGCTGACCCTTCACAAGCTGCTGACCAACAACAACGGCATGGAGCCGCCGGCCATTGACGGCGTAAAGCCCGTCCCCTTCAACTCGCCGGCAGGAGACCTGAAGTACGACCTGAATCACGTCATGGACTACTCTGGCTCCATCCTCATCGCCAACGGCTTTATCGACAAGTATTTCGTCCCCTTCGGCTTTCAGCTGCCCCACGCCTTCCGCAAGGTCTACGAGCTGACCTTCCGCCACGGCCTCTTCGTCCGCGTCGAAGACAAATCGGAAGCGGCCCGTATGCTGCGCATCGAGTACGAAGAGCCGGTGACGGCCAAAAAGAAGATGCAGATGCGCGTCGGTTCGTGGATGCGCAAATCGGAAGAATACGGCTTCGACGACGAAACGATCGCCCAGTATATGGATCTGAGCTACGATACGAAGTATCTCTTTTAAAAGCTTCCGTCGGCCCCTGGGGCGTCTTGCAAAGGAGGTCTTGTCGTGCGCGACAGGCTATGGACTAAAGATTTTACCATTGATGTATGCATCAACTTTCTCCTCTACGTCATCATGTACCAGCTCATGCTGTGGTCGACCCAGTTTGCCATCCACACCTGGGATGCGACGGTCAGCGAGGCCGGGCTGGCGTCGGGTATCTTCATCATCGGCGCCTTATCGTCCCGCATTATCACGGGCCATGTCATCGACGCCTTAGGGCGCAAGAAAGCCCTCCTCGTCGGCACGGGCATTTACATGGCGGGGCTCTTATTATATTTCCCCGTTCATTCGCTGACGGCCTTTCTGGTCATCCGCTGCCTCCACGGCGCGGCCTACGGCATATCCGCCACGGCGGCCAGCACCATCGTCGGAGCCATCGTCCCGCCGAAGCGGCGCGGCGAAGGCATCGGCTACTATGCCCTGGGCAACACGCTGGCTTCGGCGGCGGGTCCCTTCTTAGGCATGACCCTGTGCAGCGGCGGAAACTACTACTTGAACGTGTACGTGTGCATCGGCCTGGCCGTGCTGACCTTTGCCTTGGCTGCCGCCATCCATTCGCCGGAGCACGTCTGTACGGCAGCCGACAGGGCAGCCCTCAAATCCCTGCGCTGGGACAGTTTCATTTCCGTACAGGCCCTGCCCATTTCCATCATTTCCTTCTTCTGCGGCATCGGCTATTCTACGGTGCTCAGCTTCATCGGGGCCTATACGAATTCCCTGAATCTGGCCATTGCCGGCAGTATTTTCTTCTGCACCTATTCGGTCACGTCGTTTTTCAGCCGGCCCATTATCGGCCGCTTTCTGGACCACCACGGCGGCGACGCCGTCATGTATCCGACGCTGGCCATCTTAGCCCTGTGCATGGCTGCCGTCGGGCTTGCTGAAAGCAATGCCCTCTTTGCCATCGGCGGCGTCCTCCTCGGCCTCAGCTACAGCACTGTCACCTCGTCCGGACAGGCCCTGGCAATCCACGGCGTGCCGGAAGACCATATCGGCCTGGCTACGTCGACCTTTTTCATCTTCGTCGACCTGGGCGTCGGCGTCGGGCCTTACATGCTGGGCAGCCTCGTGCCGGCCTACGGATTTTCCAGTGTCTACTTCGGAGCCGCCGTCATCGCCCTGGCGGCCATTCCTCTGTACTACGCCCTCATCGGCCGGACCGGCGTGTTCTCGTACAAACAGATGGAACGAATTCGTTCTAAAGAAAGATAAATATACAGATCATGCAGAAACGCTGCCGCGTCAGGAAATTCTCTTGGCGCGGCAGCGTTTTTTACGTCTGCTATATGCGGTTATGCAGCCGGCTTCCTTCTCAGGAGTCAGCGTCAATGCAGCTCGCCGACGGCCGGCTGGATGGAAATCGTAAGAATATCGGGCATCTGGTGCAGGACGGCAATGAGTCCGCTCCCATGCCAGCGGCGGTTGCGGCTTCCGCCTTCAGAAATGTCAGGGTCCAGCGTCGGCTCTGTCCCCATCATGGCCGTGACGTAGCCGGCCCATACCATAACGTCCTCTGCCGTCACAGGCCGTTCTCCGCCTACAATCCATATGGATACGGCGTCGACGGTCTTATCTCTGCCGCAGATCGTAAACAGGCGGCAAGGCTGTCCATGCAGCATGATTTCGTAGGTTCGGCCGACGAAAAACGTGCGGTCTGCCGACCAGTTTTCCCGGCCGCCGCCAAAGAGATTGGCCGCGTCCTCGTCGTCCATCCCCAGCAGCCCTGTCAATTCGGACAGGCTGTCGACGGCATAGGGCCTGATGATTTCAAATTCCGGCCGTCCCTCGCTGCCTGGAGCGATTTCATAAGCGGAAAAGACGACGACGGGGTTGCCCTTTTCATTGATGTAAAAGGGCGTGTCCTCATCTATGCCCGTAAAGGTCCCGTACGAAGCCCCGCCGTTCCAGCGGTGATCCATCTGCTGCCGGATGCTGACGTCGGCAATGGTCTGATATTCGTCTCCCAAAATAGCTTTCAGCGTGACGGTCTTTCCCGTTTGGCAGTCGAAGGTATAGTATTTCGCCCGATAGTGGGCACGGCTCCAGTTGTCTGTTCCCATAATTCTCAGGGATAAGTAGTTGTCTGTCTGCGCCAGGATTTCGTACCTGACGGAAACCGCTATGCCGTGGTCTTTCCATTCCTCTTCGCTGCCGCCTGTTTCCAAAAAGGCCTTACGGTACTGCCGGGCCCAGTCTTCTGCTTCTTCAGCATACTGCTCGCACAAGCGGCGTATGCCGGCGTTTACCTGCTTCTGCCGGGCAGCGGAGACAGAAGGCCCCCAGTGTATTTCAGGAATTTTCACGGAAACAGCGATGTCCCTGTCCTCCTTCTCATAGGCCAAGGCCGTGACTACCTTCGGCGCAGGCAGAAGATCCCCTTCGGCTGCACTGACCGGCAGGACAGCCATACCCGCCGTCAGGGCAGCTGCCGCAGCAGCTTTCATAAGGCAGCCCTGCAGCAAAAAGATGGAACGTCGTCCAAAGCCTCCGTCTTTATTTCGCATAACTTTCATCTCCATCGCCTCCTTAAAAAGTAGTGTCGTTACCTTAAGCATACCCTATGCCATTGATTTCGTAAACGATAAAAAGCTGCTATAAAAAAGTTTCATGGAGGAGGCTGAGTTTTTTACAAAAAAACTGCCGCACCAGACGATGCGACAGTGTAATGAGTTCGTTTATTTCAATTTCGGCAGCGTACCGGCGATGATGCGGACCAATAAGGCTACCGTATCGAGCTCGAGCGATTCGTCGGCACTGTGGATGGCGTGCGTCGTCGGGCCGACCGATACGATATCGAGATTGGGATTCATGGCGTAGAAATAGCCTGTTTCCAAGCCGCCGTGCATCGCTTCCACCCGGGGAGCATGGCCTGCTTCAGCCGTATATACTTCCGAAATGATGGGCAGAAGCTGGCTGCGGGGATTTTCCGTCCATGCCGGTTCAGGCGAGGCGATGTCGACGGTGCAGCCCGTCAGCTCGCCGTATACGGGCAGTACCTGCATGAACTCGCGCAGGCGGGCGTCGGAGGACGAACGGGGGAAATACTGAATGGCAACGCGTTCTTCTTCCGTCCGAATCGTGCCGACGTTGGCTGATAAGTCCGGCAGCTTGGGCAAGGTCTGGTTCATGGCAAACACGCCGCAGTGAAGGATTAGGAGCAGCTGTACGACGGCCTTGGCGTCGTCGGCAGCCAATACCGTTTCCGGCATGGGACGGTCTTCCATGACGATGGCCGCCGTCTTTTCTACTTCGCCGTACACCAAATCCAGTTCCGCCTTCGCTTCGTCCAGCACTGCCTGGACGGCCGCCGTATCGGCATCCGGAAGGACGAGAAGGGCTTCTGCCGACGACGGGATAGCGTTTGCCGCTACGCCGCCGTCGATGGATGCCAATTCATAGGCGATACCGGCGTCGGTCAAACGGCGCAGCGTATGAGCCAGCGCCTTGATGGCGTTGCTCTTGCCGGCGTTGATCGTTTCGCCCGAATGGCCGCCGACAAAGTCCTTGGTCATGACGGCGACGGCTTTCGCTCCCTGAGGCTGACGCCGCGTCAAGGTGCGGTAAAAATGCGTATGGACGCTGCCGGCAGAGCCGACGCACAAAACGTCGATGTATTCAGAGTCGCAGTTGAGGACGTATTTGGCGTCCTGCACATATTTCGGGTCTAAGTGCGTCGCGCCGGTCATGCCCGTTTCTTCGTCGACTGTGAAGATGAGGCGCAGCGGGCCGTGCTGCACGTCGGGCTGCTGAATCAGGTACAGCGCGACGGCCACGGCAATGCCGTCGTCGGCGCCTAAGCTCGTGCCGTCGGCGCGCAGGATGTTGCCTTCGCGGACCAGCTTGATTTCACTAGTCAAGGGGTCGTAGTCCACGCCGGGTTTGGCCACGCAGACCATATCCATGTGTCCTTGTACAATGGTCAATGCCAGGTCTTCACAGCCCTGCGTGGCCGGTACGTCGGCGATGACATTGTACACCTCGTCCTGTACGACTTGGGTAATGCCCAGCTCTCCCAAGCGCTTTACGATGTAGTCGCTGACTATTTTTTCATGGCGCGACGGCCGGGGGCATTTGGCAAGGCCGGCAAACTCCTTCAGCACGCCTTCGATAATTTCGTTATCTTTCATCACGTAGTTCCTCCTTTTATCGTCTCATAGAGCACGCAAATTCATTACTTTTTATTATACCACGTATGCGCAAGATTTTCGTCTGCTTTATCGTTTTACGTTGTATAAAAATCATTGAAAACCGTCTATTTATTCTTATATGCAGCCAACCGTTCCCCTGCCGGGCCGATGTGACGAATCTATAAAAATCTAGTATACTGTATGTGAAGAATTGTCATAATATATGGTCAAATCTATCTATACTTTTCGAAGGAGGTTTCCATCATGGATTCAAAACCAAACATGACGGTAAACTACCCCAACCTGCCTGAATTGACCGTCCGCGGCATGCTCCTCGGCGCGCTGATTACGGTTATCTTCACGGCGTCCAACGTCTATCTGGGGTTGAAGGTCGGCCTGACGTTCTCGTCGTCCATTCCGGCTGCCGTCATTTCCATGGCAATCCTGCGCATGTTCCAGCATTCCAATATCCTGGAAAACAACATGGTCCAGACGCAGGCTTCCGCTGCCGGCACCTTGTCGGCCATCATCTTCATCCTGCCGGGTCTGCTCATGCTCGGCTACTGGCAGGGCTTCCCCTTCTGGGAAACGCTGCTCCTGTGCGCCTGCGGCGGTTCCTTAGGCGTACTGTTTACCATTCCGTTGCGGCGGGCGATGGTCGTCAACAGCGACCTGCCCTATCCGGAAGGCCGGGCCGCCGCTGAAATCCTGAAGGTCGGCAGCGACATCCGCCAGGCCGAAGCAGCTCACGAAGATACGAGCAAGAAGGAAACGGGCATGAAGGATATCGTGTCCGGCACGGCGCTGGCCGGCTTGTTCAGCCTCTGCGCCAACGGCTTCCACATCCTGTCGTCCGAATTCAGCTATTGGATCGCCCTCGGCAAGACGGCGACGACACAGCTGCCCCTGGGCTTTTCCATGGCCCTTCTCGGCGCGGGCTACCTCATCGGCATTGCCAGCGGCATCGCCATCTTAGTCGGCACGCTCCTGGCATGGGTCGTCTTCGTCCCCTATCTGACCAGCGTCATCACGCCGGCTGAAGGCCAGGCTGCAGCCGACTTCGCCAGCCAGATCTGGGCTCAGAAGGTCCGCTTCATCGGCGCCGGCTGCATCGGCATTGCCGCCGTATGGACCCTGATCCGCCTGGCAAAACCGGTTATCGACGGCATTAAGATGTCCATCAGCGCGATTCGCGATAACGATACGGCAGAAAAGAAGGCCCTTCATCACACGGATATCGACATGACGCCGAAATCCATCGCCATCGTCTTCATCGCCATCCTCGTCGGCCTGTTCATCACGTTCTACTCCTTCGTAGGCGCTGCAGGCCTTCCCATGTCCGTCACGATTACCTACATCGTCGTCGGCATTATCGTCGCCGTCCTCATGGGCTTCTTCGTCGCCGCTGCCTGCGGCTACATGGCCGGCTTAATCGGCACCTCAGCCAGCCCGATTTCCGGCATCGGCATTTTGGGCATCATCGTATCGTCCCTCGTCGTCTTCGCCCTGAGCACGTCCTTCGGCGTCTTTGAAACAGCAGAAGGCACGAAATTCGCTACAGCCCTGGCGATCTTCATCACCAGCGTCATCGTCAGCATCGCTGCGATTTCCAACGACAACCTGCAGGACCTCAAGACAGGCTATATCGTAGGCGCTACGCCGTGGAAACAGCAGGTAGCCCTCATCCTGGGCTCGATCATCGGCGCCATCGCCATCGCTCCCGTACTGAACCTGCTCTATCAGGCCTACGGCTTCACCGGCGCCCTGCCCCGCGAAAGCATGGACCCGTCCCAGGCCTTATCGGCTCCGCAGGCAACCCTCATGACGACCATCGCCCAGGGGATTTTCAGTTCCAGCCTCGACTGGGATTACATCCTCTTAGGTATCGGCGTCGGCATCGTCGTCATCATCATCGACCTCTTGCTGACGAAAAACACGAAAGCCCTGGCCCTGCCGCCGCTGGCCGTAGGCATGGGCATCTACCTGCCGCCGACCTTGGAAATCCCCTTGGTCATCGGCTCGGTTATCGGCTACTTCGTACATAAGCACCTCAAGGCCAGAGCGGCGCTCCGCAGCCCGGGCCATGAAGAAGAAGACGTAGAAGCCTGCAGCCACCGCGGCGTACTCTTCGCGTCGGGCCTCATCGTCGGCGAAAGCCTTATGGGCGTCATCATCGCCCTGCTCATCGTCGTTTCCGTCACCTCCGGCGGCAGCGAAAACCCCTTGGCCCTCGTCGGCAAAGACTTCAAGAGCACGGCTGATATCCTCGGCCTCGTATGCTTCATCGGCGCCATCGCCTTGTTCGTCGGTCATATCCTTTCTACGAAGTTCACACCGGAAAAGAAAGATTAAAATTAGATTAGGCGAAAATTAAAATTAGATTAAAAAAGAAATCCCGTTCCAGCCATGCCTTGTCATGGGGGAACGGGATTTTTGCATAAAAATTTTCTTTTCTGACTGTCCGGCAGCGCAGCCATATCGCTGAAATTCGGCCGTCCGTTACCATCTTCTGCGCCAGGCGGCCATCGCCCCGGCGAGGCCGTCGTACAGCCAGAGAACGTACGTCGCCGCCTCCTTAGCGGCGGCGCTGCGCCGAATAGCCCAGGCGCTGACCGCACCAATGGCAAAACCGCCTACCACGTCGCTGACATAATGAAGGCGGCAGACGACGCGCGAAGCGCCTAATACGACGCTGCCGGCTAAAAAGGGAAAGCCCATCCAGTTCTTTCGGCTCAATAACATGAGGGCTACGGCCATGGAATTCATAGCGTGATTGCTCGGAAAGGACGCGTTTTCCTTATGAGGAATGAGGGAAGATATCCCTCTATGGCGGACAAAGGGACGGGGACGGCTCCAAATGCGCCCGATGACAAACGATGCGGCCGAGCCCAGCCCTACGGAAAACAGGCAGTACAACAAAGTCCGGCGGCGGTACAGGGTGCCGGCCATGCGGCCGGGCCGGAACCACTCGACAAGGCCGTACAAAACGTAGGCCAAGTAGCCGAAGCGGGCAATCCAGGCAAAGGCCATCAGCACAGCCCGGCGATATACGAGCAGCCTGCCAAGGCAGAGAAATATAAAGCGAATCATGGCGCGTCCCCCTTATCGAATCGTCGTTACAGCCTCAGTATATCAAAAATACAAATGTATGCCTAGATTCATCATAAAAGATACGGCGCGGCGAAACGTTGCCATACACTACAAAGAAGATTACACTATAACCAAGACTTACGACAAAGGAGGTTCCCATCGATGGAACTATGGATATTAGCCGCCTTTTCCGCCGCTCTCATCGCCTGCCTGGCGTCAGGGAAATCGTTGATTCTCGCCTTGCTGGCAGGCTTCCTCTTGTTTTTCAGCTACGGCGTAAAAACGGGACATCCCTTTTCAGAAATGGCCCGTCTGGCTGTCTCAGGCGTCAAAACGGCCAAAAACGTCATCGTCACCTTGATTCTCGTCGGCATGCTGACGGCGGCCTGGCGCGTCAGCGGCACTATCCCATATATCGTGTACCATGCGTCCCAATGGTGCGACGGCAGCGCCGTCCTCCTGGCGTCGTTTCTGCTGTGCGCCCTCGTATCGGCCCTGACCGGCACGTCCTTCGGCACGGCGGCGACTATCGGCGTCATCTGCATGACCATCGCCAACAGCATGAATATCCCGCCCATGTATTCCGGCGGAGCCATCATGGCCGGCGCCTATTTCGGCGACCGCTGCTCCCCCATGTCGACGAGCGCCCTCCTCGTCGCCGCCATTACGAAGACCGATATCTTTACGAACTGCCGTCTCATGGTCAAGACAGCTATGATCCCGTTCGTCCTGACCTGCGCCGTTTATGCCGCTATGGGCCTGCTGTTTCAAGACGGCAGCGCCCATCACGACGCAGCCGGGCTCTTTCGTCAGGCCTTTACCCTGTCGTGGATTACCCTCATACCGGCTGCCCTGGTCATCATCTTATCAGCCCGGCGCATCGACGTGAAGATTATCATGGTCATCAGTACAGCGGCAGCCGCAGCTATTGCCGTAGGCACACAGCAAATGAATCCCCTCGAAGTCCTGAGGGTCTGCCTGTTGGGATTTCATCCCGCCAATCCGGCCCTGGCCCGCTTGGCGTCTGGCGGCGGAGCTGTTTCCATGACCGATGTCGTCGCCATTATATGCATTTCATCCAGTTACGCCGGCATGTTTTCCGGCACGGGATTTCTCCGTGGCATCCAAGGGCATATGGCCGCCCTGAGCCGACGCGCGACGCCTTTCGGAGCCGTCATTGCGACATCCGTCGCAACCTCTATGGTCTCCTGCAACCAGACCTTAGCTACCATGCTGACACACCAGCTTTGCCAGTCTGTCGAACCCGATCCGCAGCGCTTAGCTATTCACCTGGAAAACACGGTCATCGTCATTTCCGCCCTCGTCCCCTGGTCTATCGCCTGCTCGGCCTTTCTGGCGATTATCGACGCGCCCCTGGCCTCAGTGCCCCTGGCTTGTTACTTATATTTCATCCCCCTTTGGAACTTCCTAACCAGCCGCCCGAAGCAACACCGCCCCCAGTCCAATAGATTATGATTCTCTCTTGACGGCATACGCATCTTTCGATATGATAAAATTGATTTTTATTATCTGTTGAATGGGGTGATTTTCTCATGCCGTCATTTCGTGCCGCTCCTTGGCACCGCATCTTTCAAGCCTGCTGGCTAGCCTTAGGCTTCGCGTCTCTGGCGTTAGGAACTATTGGGATATTCCTTCCTATTTTGCCGACGGTTCCCTTTTATATGCTGACGCTCTTTTGTTTTGCCAAAGGGTCAGCTCGTCTGCATCACTGGTTTCAGCAATCGGATTTATACCAAAAACATCTGGCAGATTTCCTAGAAAAGAAGTCCATGCCATTAAAAACAAAGGCTGTAATCATGAGTACTGTTACCATTATGATGGCTTTCGCCGTATGGATCATGGACGCTTCATGGCCAGCCAGTCTTGTCGTCGCTATAATTTGGTGCATACATGTATTATATTTTCTCTTCGCCATAAAAACAGAACGCTGAAATCACCCAAACAAGATACGGCTTATCTTCATGACGAGGGCCGACGGCAGCAGCTTCGCGCCGACGCGAATCAGACTGGCAACCCAGCCCGGCGTCGACACGACCTTTCCTTTTTGTAAATCATCCCAGGCGGTCTTCGCTACAAAGGCCGTCGACGACGCAAAGGGAAAGCGTCTGAAATAAGGCTGATCTTCCCCTTGTCTGGCAACGGCGATAAATTCCGTATCTCTAATCCAGTAGGGGCATACGACTGTAACGCCGACGCGCCGCGGCGCAAGTTCGACAGACAACGCCCGGCCGTAGCGATACAAAAAGGCCTTGGTCCCGGCGTATACGTTCAGATACGGAATCGGCAGAAAGGCCGCGACAGAGCAGATGAAAGCCACGCGGCTTCCTGCGGCCATATACGGCAAGCAGACTTCAGTCAGCGTCACGGCCGCCGTATCGTTGACTCCTATCATCTGCCGCAATTCAGATAAGGGAATGCTGCCGGCCGCACCGATCTTTCCAAACCCGGCGGCATATATGTAATAGGCGACGACGGGGTTCTCTTTTTCCAGAGCCGACCGAAAGGCCCCTATCGTCATCTCGTCGCTGATGTCTCCGGCAATGATCCGCATCGGCGTTTTTATCCCTTGGCGAAGAGCTTCCAAGCGTTCGGCACGCCGGCTGTTTACCCATATTTCATCGACGCCGCTCCGATCAAGATATGCCGCCAGTTCCCGTCCTAATCCGCTGGACGCGCCCGTTATAATGGCAATGTGCTTCTGTCTCATGTCTTCTGCCTCCCGCTGCTGTGATATGTATATTGTAGCGTGCAGGCGCTGTCTCTTCAATCGATTTCTCCCAATAAAAATCCCCCTCCCAACTGCGTTTTCGCTCTGGGAAGGGGGATTTTATTATGCCGGCAATACGGAGGGGAAAAACTGGCGGACGACTTCTACAATGCCGCGCTCGTCGTTGGAACGGCAGGTGACGTAATCGGCAAATTCCTTGACGGCCTGCGGCGCGTTGGCCATGGCCACGCCGACTCCGGCATACCGCAGCATACCGATGTCGTTGTAGCTGTCCCCGCAGCACACGACCTGAGACGGCGAGATATCCAAATGACAGAACAGCTTTTTAAGGCCCAGCGATTTGTCGACGCGGCACGGTGTCACTTCCAGACAGGACGGTTCCGAATGGAATACTTCCGCCTTGCCGAGGTACAATTTCGACAGCAGCGGGTTAAGGGCCTGGAGCTGTTCCGGCTTTCCTGTAAGCAGGCACTGGTAAATCGTCTTGGGAGCGTGCTTTAGAAAATCCTCGTGAAGGACGATAGGCATATGGCTCCACGACGACTCAGCCCGGACATAGGGGTCCGGCTCAGACGCCGTAATGATTTTCCCCTTGCCGTACGTCATGATGCCCAAGCCGTAGCAGCGGGCGTCATACCACAAGGAGCGCAGCGTTTCCTTCGACAGATATTGCTCGTACAAACAGCGCTTCGTCTTGTACTCTATGACCTTCGAACCATTAAAAGCCACGATATATCCGCCGAACTGCTGCAGACGCAGTTGTCTGGCAATGGGATATACGCCTTCAGGCGGCCGGCCCGACGCCAGGATAAGGCGGATGCCCTGCTTCTGTAATTGAAGCAGGGCATCTTTCGTATCTGGGTCTACGCATTTTTGCGATGTCACCGTCGTCCCGTCTATATCCAGAACGAGGACGTTCGGTACTCCCGTTGCAGCCATGTTATATCCCCGTGTTGATATAGGCCTGGCGGACGTCTTCCGGCACCATGCTGCCGCCCGTCGCCCAAGCGATGTGCGTCGCCTGTCCCATAACGGCTTCGAGGCCGGCCTGACGGACATATTCCTGCAGCGAATCCGACTGAAGGAAGGCAGCAAAGGCAGCGCATGAGCTCGGCTCGATAAATACGCCTTCCGTATCGAGGAGTCCCCGCATCAAATCATACAGCGTCCCATCCTGAATCGTCGCAATGCCCGACAGCAGCGGCTCTACGACGCGGCCGACGAAGGCCGACGGTCTGCCGACAGCCAGTCCGTCAGCATCGGTTTTGCCGTCGATGCCGATATCTTCTACGGAAATGCCGTCGTGAAGCCCCGTCGCCATTCCCAGCATCATGCAGCAGGCATGAGTCGGTTCCGTAAAGAAGCAGTGAACGTTGTCGCCGTATACTTCTTTCAGGCCGTAGGTGACGCCGCCGGGAGCGCCGCCGATGCCGCAGGGAATATAGACGAACAAGGGATGCTCGGCATCTACAGGAATCTGCATCGCTTCCAGCTGCTTCTGGAGACGGCGGCCCGCCACGCTGTAGCCTAAGAACAAGTTCTTCGAGTTTTCATCGTCGACGAAGTAGCTCATGGGATCGGCATCGGAATTCTTCCGCCCCTGTTCTACGGCGGCGCAGTAGTTGTCTTCATATTCAATGACCGTAACGCCGCGGCTGCGGAGCAAATCTTTCTTCCACTGCTTCGCGTCGACGGACATGTGAACGATGACGCGGAAGCCCAGCTGAGCGCTCATGATGCCGATGCTCATACCTAAATTTCCTGTACTGCCGACCTGCACCGTATACTGACTGAAAAATTGACGAAATTCCGGTTCCGCCAATACGGCGTAGTTATCCGTTTCTTTCAGCTTGCCCGCTTCTATTGCCAGTTCTTCAGCGTGTTTCAGAACCTCGTAAATGCCGCCCCGGGCCTTGACCGATCCGGAAATAGGCAAATCACTGTCCATCTTGAGAAGCAGGTTTCCCTGAATGCCGGCTTCGTAGGAGCGGTTCAAAAAGTCTTTCATCTTCGGAATATCCCGAAGTTCCGATTCAATGATGCCGCCGCTGGCCTTGAGCTCGGGAAATACCGTTTCCAAATAGGGAGCAAACCGTTGGAGGCGGGCTGCCGCATCCTGTATGTCTTCAGGCGACACAGCCGTAATATGCCAGTTTTTCTGTTCTTCCTTCTTCGGATTGATCCAGAAAACTTCTTCCAATTTGGCGGCTTTCGCTACAGCCGGCACCGTTTCTATATATTTCTTGACATCTGTGTTCATGTTGTTTATTCTCCTCTTTTTGCAATATACCCATTAGCCGGGTCTAAGAATTCCTTCGTAAGACGCCGAACTTCCGGCGACAAAAACAGCATCGCGACGATATTGGGAATAATGAGCAATCCCAGCGCAATATCCTGAATGGACCAGACCAACTGTATCGTTCCCAAGCTGCCGATGACGATGAGGACAGGAAAGGCATACCGATACAGGGAATCCCATGATTCTTTCTTCAAAAACGTAAGACTGACATGGCCGAAATACCACTGGTTCATGATAGACGTGCCGGCGAATAATATCAAGCTGAAATACATGATATACCGCATGCCGGGCACGACGGAATCAAAGGCTACAGCCGTCAGCGTCGCGGCGTTGTCGTGAAACTGTGCCGCGCCGGTCAGCAATACGACGATGCCCGTCGCGCTGCAGATTAAAAAGGTGTCGACAAATACTTCGATGATACCATAGAAGCCCTGCCGGACCGGATGGTCTACCTGTGCCGCCGAGTGAAGGACGGGAGCCGTGCCCTCACCAGCTTCGTTGGAATACAGACCCCGGGCTACACCGTAGCGCATGGCTTCTTTCATCGTATAGCCCAGTACGCCGCCGGCTCCGGCATCCCAGGCAAAGGCGTGGGATACGATAGCTTGAAACATAGCCGGCACAGCGTCTAAATACACAATGAACACGACCAGGCCGCTCGCCAAATACAATCCGGCCATAAATGGCACGATGCGCTGCGCAATGTATATGAGCCGCTTAAATCCGCCGCTGATGATAAAGAACATCAGCGCAGCCACAAACAGGGCCGTCACACCGACAGGCAAATAAAAGGCCTCTTTCATGACCTGCGCAATCGTATTGGACTGGATCAGCGTTGCGCCGCAGTTTTGGATGAATAAGAACACGGCGACAGCTGCGCCGGCTTTGCGCCACCGCAAACCTTGGGAAATATAGTACATAGAGCCGCCCGTAATATTTCCCTGCCGGTCTTCGCCGTGATAGCGGACGCCCATGACAATTTCGCCGAACTTCGTAGCCATCCCCAGAAAGGCCGCCGCCCACATCCAAAACAACGCGCCGGGACCGCCGCACAGGATTGCCGTCGAAACGCCGACGATGTTGCCGCTGCCGACACAACTGGCAAGGGAGGCACACAGCGATTGGACGGACGTACAGCCCTTCTTTGCCGCGCCGTCCTTCTGGGAGGCGCGCAGAAACAGTCCCCGCCGGATATAGCAGAGAAACCGCATCTGAATACAGCCCGTCATGATCGTATAGACCAAGCCCAGGCCCAGCAAAGCGCACAGGAGCCAGTCTCCCCACAGCAAATCAGCAGCTTGCTTCACAAAGATTTCTATATCTGCCACGTTTATTCTCCTTATGCCAAGACGTTTCGGCCTTCCGCATCAGGAAGCTCGGCCCCCATCAGGGCCGCCAGCGTCGGCGCCACATCGATGAGGCGCATATCGTCGACGACGCCTCCTTCGACACCCTCGCCGGCCAGCAGGAAAGAAGCCCTCATTTCAGGAAATTCCTCATTATATCCATGCTGCGCCTTCTGTGTCAGTTCGGTACGGATAAACGCACCGTCTGCATCGTCCCGTATTTCGTATCCTTTATGAGAAATCAGCACGTAATCGGCGTCAGGGAACCCGCCGCGGGCCCGCGCTTCTTCACCGGTTAGGACAGTCATAATGGCATTCTGCCCGTCCCGCGCCAGCTCGCTCATCACGTCGTCCAATATTTGGCGCGACACATCGTCATCCTTATGGGCCAGACGGATTTCACAAATGCCGCCGGCTCGCTGGCTGTACGCCTTCCAATCGGTAACGCGGCCCGTATCGTCGCATTCGATCAGCCCGGCCTGGCGCAGCAATACGTTGGGATAGACCGTGTGGGTATTGTCCAGCGTGCCGTGGTCAGATACGACGCAGACGACGAGGCGGCCGCCCGTAACGGCTTCGGCCTCGTGGACCAGCATGCCGACCATGGCGTCGATCTTTTCCAGGCTGCGGGCCGCTTCCGCGCTGTATACGCCGAACTGATGGGCGCTTTCGTCGAAGCTGGCGAAATACGCCGTCAGGAAGAAGGGCTTTTCGGCCTGGCAGGGCCCCAGCTTGTTCCGCAGCAGCCATGCCGCCGCCTTATACCGCTGGGCGTCGCCGTCGTCGGACAAATCCAACCCGCCGGCGTAGCGGCCGATATCTGCTTCCATTTCGGCAATCAGGCCCTGCGGCTTCGACACGGCGTCGATAAAGGCGCTGTCCATTTCCGTGCCGTCCCACCAGAATTCCGGCGCGACGTAATCGCCCTTGGCGCCGACGGAGGTCGGAAAGGCCGCGCTGCCTACGACGTAGCCAGCCTGGTGGGCCGCTTCCCAAAGGGTCGTCACCCGCTTGTTGGCAAACCAGTGCCACGCGCCCTTATGGCGCGACGACGGGTCGAATACGGCGTTGTTGACGATGCCGTGAGTCACGGGGTTCGTTCCCGTAATCATGCTTTGGTGACACGGATAGGTAAAAGGCGGGAAGACGCTTTTCATGCCCTTCGGCGCGACGCGCCCGCCCTTCAGAAAATACGACGTAAGAAACGGAAGGGAAATGCCTAATCGTTCCTGTTCAAAGAGAAATTCCGGCTTTAAGGCGTCGACGGACACCAATAAAACGCTGGGCTTTCTAGTATGTTCTACATGTTCCTTCATCACTTATTCGCTCCTTTCCGGCGCTACGACGACGTGTACGCCGGCTTTTTCAAAACGCCGCCTCTGCTCGGCAGAAATACCGACGTCGGTAACCAGGGCGGCGATGCTTTCGATGCCGCACATGCGCACCAGGGAATTGACGCCCAGCTTCGAGCTGTCGACGATGGCGATCGTGCAGTCCGCCGCCTTCATCATCTTGGTCTGGACCGGGATTTCGTCCATTCGCTGATACGTAACGCCTGCTTCTACTGAAATGCCGCAGGTAGTCAAAAAGAAAATATCGACGTGGATTTTTGAAAATATCAGGCTGGCAAAATCAGATAAAAAAGCCTCTTCATCTTCTTTATATACGCCGCCCGTCACGATGAGCTCTATGCCCGACGCGCCGGCCAGCTCGTTCGTAATGGCCAGGGAATTCGTCACGACGGTCAAAGACCGGAACCGGCCTTTCAGCTCCCTTGCCAGCAGCAGGGCCGTCGTCCCCGAATCCAGGGCCACGACCTGGCCGTCCTGAATCAGCTTCACCGCTTCCTTGGCGATATGTTCTTTATATACCACCTGGCTCTGTTTGCGCTCGTGAAACGATTCGTACGCCGACGGCGCGGCCCCTTTGGAAATCTTCATGGCGCCGCCGCGGATGCGCTTGAGCAGCCCCTTTTCTTCCAAGGTCATCAAGTCCCGCCGGACCGTTTCCCTCGTCGTCGACATCAGCTTGCACAAGGCGTTGTTTTTGACAATCGGCTCTTGTTCCAACAAATCCATTATGATCTTATATCGTTGTTCAGACAGCATATATATCTCTCCTTCTGTCCGCGTTCACCAAATCTGTTCTGATAGTATCTTAACACGTTTTGCCACAATTTGCAACAGCTTGTCTTTTTGTTTTGCCAAATATTTGCATATTTTGACTTGACATTACACATTTTTACACATATACTAAAGGTGTCAAATCTGTTCGACACGACAACGACCTTTTTAAGATTATCTATACTTACTTGATACGGAGAGTGATTCAGAAATGGCTGAACAAGCGGCAATGCGCCCGAAGAAAGCAGGCTTAGACAAAAAATGGATATCCTTCGGCACTCTGGTGCTGGGGGCCGGCACGATTTACAAGCTCGGTTTCTTAAAAGACGCCTTTTACGTACCGATGCAGGACTTCATGGGATTATCCCACACGCAGATCGGCGCAGCGATGAGCGTCGCCGGCTTAATTTCCACCTTCGGCTTCCTGGCCTCTATCTACCTGACCGACCGGGTGTCGAAAAAGATAATGATTCCCTTGGCATTACTTGGCATTTGCCTTTGCGGCGTGTGGCTTTCCACCTTCCCGTCGTACACGTCCTTCCTGCTCATTTACTGTCTGCTGGCAGTCTGCGCCGACATGCTCTACTGGCCGACGATGCTTAAAACGGTCCGCCTGCTGGGGACCCGCGAAGAGCAGGGCCGCATGTTCGGCATCATGGAAGCCGGCCGCGGCCTCGTAGACACGCTGATCGCCTTCTGCGCCTTAGGGATTTTCTCCGCCCTGGGAAGCACGGCCGAAGGGCTGCGCGCGGCAATCCTGTTTTATGCCGCCGTCCCCGGCGTCATCGGCGTCGTCATGTACTTCTTATTAGAGCCCGACGCCAAACAAGACACGACGGCGCAAAGCGAATCGGTCAGCAAAAACCAGCAGGCATGGAAAGGCGCCGTACAGGCGTTAAAAAACAAAAATATCTGGCTCGTATCGTGCAATATCTTCCTGGTCTACAGCGTATATTGTGGTATTACGTACTTTATCCCCTTCCTGAATGAAGCCTATGCCCTTCCGGCAGCTCTCGTCGGCGTATACGGCATCATCAACCAATACGGCCTGAAAATGGTCGGTGGCCCCATCGGCGGTCTGATCTCCGACAAAGTCCTTCATTCCCCGACGAAATACCTGCGGGTCGGCTTCCTCGTTACAGGCGTCATCCTCGCCGCCTTCGCCTATCTCCCCCACGAAGCCCTCGGCATCTGGGCCGGCATCGTCATTTCCCTGGTCATCAGCGCCTGCGTCTACAGCATGCGCGCCGTCTTCTTCGCCCCGATGGACGAAGTCAACGTCCCCCGCGAAATCACCGGCTCGGCCATGTCCATGGCGTCCTTCGTCGGCTACCTTCCCGGCGCGTTCATGTACGCCGTATACGGCTCTATTCTGGACTCTCACGCAGGCATCGCCGGCTACCAAATCGTCTTTACGGTAATGGCCATCTTCGCCTTGCTGGGTATCCTCCTGAGCACGTATATTGTCAAACGCATCCATCCCATTACAAAATAATCGATATATGACAAAACAGCTGCCGCATATCAAATACGATGATATGCGGCAGCTGTTTTTTACATGCATGGCGAAGATTATTCCTTCATTCTCCTTCGCATGCGGCTGTTGGGGATATTCATTTTAAATCGAAATTTCGTAATCGTCCGCCGTGCCACGTGCACGGACTGCTGGCTGAAGTAATCGGCTAAATCCTGATCAGACCAGGGACGCCGACAGTCTTCTTCCGCAATAAGCCGCGCCATTTTCTCCATGATAGCCTTGTCGGAAATACTGCCGTCCCGCTCCCTGTCACAGCGGTAATGGTGGGCCAAAAAGGACTGTATCGGATATATGCGGCCGCGGAACAAGGCGTAGCGGTCGCGGCAGACGCGGCTCACCGTCGCCGCGCTGAGTCCTGTCGCAGCGGCGATGTCCTTCTGCGTCAGAGGGCGCAGGCTGCCGCCATGGAGGAAATGTTCGCCCTGTTCCTTTACTATATGCTCCACGACTGTAAAAATTGACTGACGGCGGTATGCCAGGGCTGTCTGTAAATCCAAAAACTGCCGCTTGGCCTTGCGGATAAAATCCTGCGTCGCCTTATCACCATCCTTACCATAAGCCGTATACAAATCGTCGCGGAAAAATACATCCGGCAGGTCTTCCAGAGACCGCACCGTCAGATGTCCCTCTTCATCGCAGAGGATTTCTATATCGGCCCGCACGAATTCCGTCCGCTCGTCGGCCGGCGCGGCCGGCTGCAGGGCCAGCTTCTTCAAAAAACGGCGGATTCGTCCCAGCCCTTCCGGCGACAAACCCATTTGTTCTTCCAGCCGCTTCCAATGGCCGCGGATGAAATCGTCGTAGTGATTCATCAGCAATTCCTCTGCCCCTGCCGGCGAGTCCTTCCGGCAGCGCGTCTGAATCAGCAGCGCTTCCTGTATTGTCCGTGCGCCGACACCCGGCGGGTCGAAGGTCTGAACTAAGCGCAGCCCCTCTTCCATGTCGGCGACAGACAGGCCGTAATCGACGCCGATATCTTCCAACGCGGCGGCGAAAAAGCCTTTCTCATCGAGGGACTGGATGACCAGCCCGGCGGCCAGCATCACCTTTTTGGAAACGGCCTGGACGCGGAGCTCCTTCATGAGCTTTTCCTCCAGTGAGTCGCCGCTGCTGCGGATATTGTCGATAGGCTTTTCCGCACCGCCGCCAGCTTTGGGCCGCACGTCGGGATAGCGAATATCCAGCAGGGGATTTTCCGTCACCTTTTCGTGAAGAAATTCCACCAAATCCTGTCCCCGCAGGGTCATCATCTGAATGGTCAGGCGCTGCATCTGCGATAATTTAATCTTTTGCTCTAACGTTAACGCGATTTTTGCCATACTCATCCCCTCGC
Source organism: Megasphaera sp. ASD88 (assembly GCF_002287425.1). Taxonomy (NCBI): domain Bacteria; kingdom Bacillati; phylum Bacillota; class Negativicutes; order Veillonellales; family Veillonellaceae; genus Megasphaera; species Megasphaera sp. ASD88. The sequence goes on from NZ_NQXW01000008.1 coordinate 34,505, forward strand.
ATCAATACATGCTCTATAAGCGCGCGGCAAATCTGGTTAAGGCTGCAACTGCATCCGCCCCTGCGGTACGGCGTATTCCGTCCCGATCCGCCCCTGCAGCTCATCCTGAATGTAATTGACGACGGCTTCGGCGTCAGTATAGCCGACATACTTCGTTTCGGCCCTTCCCGGCTCGGCCAGGACGCCGTAGGCGTCGCCGCCGCGGCTGACGAATTCATACGTGGCAATCGTATATACCGCATCGGGAGAAAAATCCTTGCCGCCGACGCGGTGAATCGTCACACGCTGCCCGGGCTTTGCCGGCTTGTAGTATTTTCCATTTCCGTAGGCCCGCCCCTTCGCGAAGGGGATATCCGTACGGACCGTCATTTCGATGCCCGAAACCTGGGGGAAGGCCCCCGCCGGATAGGGAGCCGCCGCTGTCGACGCTTCCATGATTTCCAGCAAAGTTTCACCGGTCATGGTTACGACGCACACCTGGTTCCGGTAGGGCAGCACGCCTTGAACGGCACCCTGGGTCACTGCGCCAGCCGTGATAGATGCGCGCAGGCCGCCGCCGTTGACGATGGCTCCGTCGATATTCATCCCCTCTGCAGCCGTCGCCATGCGGGCCTGCCACAGGACGGCGTCGGCAATAAAGTCGCCTAAATTCGTCTCTTCCATCCGCACCTTAGGCCGGCTGCCGTCCAGCACGACCTCCGATGTGCCGATAGGTCTGGATAGTTCAGCCTGAACGTCCTCTGCCGCTGCGTCGACTAACGCTTTGACAGCCTCATTTTCTTTCTCAAAGACACCATAGGGAAGATTTTGTTCATGCCACTGCCCGCCTTCATAGGAAACGACGCCGATGTTGGCTAAATGGCTGCCTGCCGACGCCAGCAGCACCCCGTCGACACGGTAGTTTTTCACGCGATGGTCGTGGCCGTCGATAAAGAGGTCGATTCCCTGCACGTGGCGCAGGATGTCGTCAGATCGATGGCCCTCGCTGATCGGCTCGCTGCCCACATGCCCCAGAGCCACGATGAGATCGCAGCCAGCGCCGCGCAGATAATCCACGTTAGATTGCACGGCATCATACAAATCCTGTCCGTCTAAAAAGGTCAGGCCGTATACGTGTTTCGGATTCGTCGCCCCCGCTGTTTCCGGCGTCGTGATGCCGATGATGCCGACGGTTACGCCGCCTTTTTCAACGATCGTATAGGGCCGGACGAAGGTCTTTCCCGTCGCGTCGACGAGAATATTGCAGGAAAGAAAGGGAAAGTCCGCTTCCGCTGCCCGTTCGAGTGTCACGTCCTGTCCATAATCGAATTCGTGATTCCCCAAGGCCATGGCGTCGTAGCCGGCAGCATTCATAAAAGAAACAGCTGTCTTGCCTTGACTAAGATTGACTAAATTATGGTCTTGAATGGCATCGCCGGCGTCGACGAGAAGCACGTCCTTTCCTTTCGCTTCGTACTCCTGTTTCAGCGCCGCTACGGCTGCCATGCCGTACACGCCGTCTGCCTTCTGGTCGTAGCCGTGGGTGTCATTGGTATGGATGACGATAAGATTGGAAAAGTCCGCCGCCCCGATAGCCTGAAAGGCCGCTATCGTCAAGGCCAAGGCTAACCAAAGAAATTTTCTCATATATACGCTCCATTTCTCAAAATTTATCTTTATTATAGCATATATGCCGCCGTTCCCCTATAGCGGCCGGAGCGAACGATAGGGCGCAAAAAAACATCCCGGGAGCTCATAGCGAACTCTCGGGATGTTTTTGCTTTATTTCACCAAGGCCGCCAAATCAGAGAACGGCCCCAGGGATCGTTTTAAGATGCCCTTCATATAGGCGATGGCGATGCCGTAGTTGGTCATCGGCACGCCTTGCCGGCCAGCAAATGCCATGCGCCACTGCACTTCCCGCTCGTTGAGCATGCAGGCGCCGCAGTGAATGACTAAGGCATATGGAGACAGGTCTTCGGGAAATTCCCGGCCGCTGCAGGTCTGAATGGAAATATCCTTTCCTGTATGAGCCCTGAGCCAGCGGGGAATTTTCACCGTGCCGATGTCATCGCACTGGCGGTGGTGTGTGCAGCCTTCGGCAACGAGAACTGTATCGCCGTCTTTCAATCCTTCGATGGCCGTCACGCCCCGCACGGCGTCCCGGAGGAACCCCTTATGACGGGCCATGAGGATGGAAAAGGACGTCAACGTCATTTCGTCCGGCACGACGGCGGCGACTTCGCCGAAGACCTGGCTGTCCGTCACGACCATGCGGGGGGGCTTGCCCAGTTCTTCCAGCGTCTTCGCCAGGGCGTTTTCCTTGACGACGACGGACGTACAGTTAGCGTCGAGGATTTCCCGGATGGTCTGCTGCTGCGGCAGGATGAGCCGCCCCTTCGGAGCTGCCGTGTCGATCGGCACGACGAGGACGACAAAGTCGCCGGCCGTCAGCAAATCGCCGATTATCGGCGTGTCCTCGCCGACGGGCTTCAGGCGGGCCATCTGTTCTTTTAATTCAAAGATGCCGTCCTTGGTGACGGCGCTGACGTATATGTCATGGTCTCCGGCCGGCGGGCATGCTTCCAGCAGGTCTTTTTTATTGTACACCGTAATATAGGGTATGTTCTTTTCCTTAAATAAGGCCAGCAGCTCTTCGTCACAGCCCTTCAGGCCTTCTGTCCCGTCGACGACGAGGACGGCGATGTCCGTCTTGTTGAGGACCTGCTTCGTCCGCTGAACGCGCATTTCCCCCAGCGCGCCTTCGTCGTCGAAGCCCGGCGTGTCGATGATCATGACCGGCCCCAGGGGCAGCAGCTCCATGGCCTTGTAGACCGGGTCCGTCGTCGTGCCCTTCGTATCGGACACGATGGCCAGATTCTGGCCTGTCACGGCGTTGACTACGCTGGACTTGCCAGCATTGCGGCGGCCGAAAAAACCGATATGAACCCGTTCGCCTGACGGCGTATCATTCATAGACATGGCGATTCCCCCTCTTATACCGTATGAACCAAGGCGGCGAAATCATTGACCTTTTTGACAAAGGATTCGAAATCATCGATCAGATTCGGGATGACCTTTTGGTACAGCCGCCCGGAAAAGGCCGTATGGCCCAAGCCGACGAAATGAGCTTTCTCCGGAACGACAGGCCCGTACAAGGGATCGGCGATGACCGTCCCCGTCCAGTCCGCCAAGCGGCGGCGCAGCTCGCCTTCGGAAGAAACAAAGACGTCTTCTTTCCCCAAGACGCCTGGCCACTCGTTCAGCAGGCAGTACACCTTTGCCGCCCGTCCTTCCCGGCCCAGAGCGGCCGCCAGAGACGCCGAATAGACGCTTTCGCCGATGATAATCGTATCGGCTTCGCCGCAATCGGCCCGGCTGTCGGCGCAGACGTAGATATCTTCCTTCGTGTCCGCGGCGCGGCGCAGTCCCCGGGCGATTTCTTCCTGCATATAAGGGCCGATGGGAACGCCGACGACATAGGGTATGCCGAAGCGCTTCTTCATGACCTTGGCCCCTTCGACAGCACCTGCCGACACGACGAGGTTGACGTCAGCCAGGCCGGCCATTTCGATTTCTTCCAGCGGGCTGCCCATAGCCCAGACGCTGCACGGGGAAAAGCCGCTGCGGCGCAGGAACCGCTTCATCGACTTTTCGCTACCGTTATAGGAAAAATCGAGAGGCGTCGCGCCGATGACGTTGACCCGCAGCGGTTTTGCCGATAGTCCCGCGCCGCAGGCTGCAAATTCAGGCTGCCACGAGCAGCACATGGGCCCGGCCGATCTCGGCGCAGGCACGTCCTTTACGATTCGTTCGGCCAGCATTTTCATGGCCCAGGCGATGCCCTTGTCGTACAGATTCATGTTGTTCGTCGTCGCAGCCATCGTCAGGATGCCCGTCTGTTCTTCAATCATCGCCGCCAGGGCGTCCATATCGGCTCCCGTCATGAGCAGCACAGGCGTGCACAGGATGACGATGAATTTCGGCGAAAAATCGTGGGCCGCCGACACGACGTCGTGGACGAACTTGTCGTCGTTGCCCATGATGGCGTCCATTTCGGTGACGCCGGAGATGAAGATGAGGCTGTCCTGGTCGTACCAGCGCGGCTCGTCGTGGGTCGCGTACGTCGAGTTGCAGCCCGACGGGTCGTGAATGACCACCATGCCTCCGAGCTCGTACAGGGATGAGCAGACGCCGAAGGTGTCGGCAGAATACGTCGATATACGGCTTACGGCTTCTTTCATACACATGACCGGCACCCCCATCCTTTCAGGTTAATCGATTCGCGGGCTTCCTTTTCCGTCTGGAAAGCCTCGGTCATCCAGTCCAGCAGCGTCCGAATGCCGCGGAAATCGCGGAGGCCGCCGTTTTCCGCCATATCGACGAAATGGGCCGTCCCCGTAAAATAGGCCGCCTTTTGTCCTATAGCCAGCATAGGCACGTCTGTATGGCGGTCTATGCGGCGCATCTTGGCGTGGCGCATGGAATACAGCTCCAGGTCAGGATAGTGCTCCTGTACCCAGAAGAAATCGTCGCCGTCTTCGCCGCTTACGCCGTCCGTATAGACGCGCTGGACGGCAAAGCCATGCTGCAGCAGCGTCTTCGCCAGGCTAAAGGGCCGGAACACAGCGGCGCTGTCAATGGCGACAGGCATAGAGCCGATGATGTCCCTGGCCGCCGCAAAGGCCTGCTCGCACTGCGCCACGTCTCTGTCGTAAGACTGCCGCGGCAGCTGAAGGGCGTCGGCGACGGCGTGGAGATTGGCGATGATTTCGTCGTAGCCGAAGCTGTTGGAAAGATACAGCCCTTTTTGTCCTAATTCCCGTTCCATATCTTCCAAGGGGCCGCGGGCGTAGGGCTCCTGACCGATATTCAATACGCTTTCAGCCATTTTTTTATAATCTTCATAGGTCTTGCAGGCCGGCAGTTCCCGCAGGATGAAGCCGTTCTGCTTCAGCAGCAGCGCCAGCTCGCAGTCCTGGGGCACGGCGAGGTTGCTGCCGACGATGTTGACCGACTTAGGATTGATGGGTCCCTTTTCCAGCAGGCTGTATACCTGCCGGCGCGTCCGCATTTCCGCCGTCAAGTCGGAATGGCGGCGGATAGGATCCATCCAGCAGGCGACGAAGCGCGTCTGCGGATAGGCGTCTTCCAGGCGGCGGTATACGTCGTCCATATCGCAGCCCATGAAATGATGAATACAGGCCGGATAGATAAAGCAGGCCGTCGGCACCTGAGGCAGCAGCCCCTGCAAAATTTCGCCGACGCCGTCGACAATACAGTCTTCCATGGTGCCGTCGTATAAATGATGCTCCTCGACGACGATGGAGGAAAAGCGGTCCATCGCCCCCATTTCGGCCGCCGTCAGGACGACGCCGCGCAGGCAGCCGAGAGCGCAGATATAGATTTGATGAGAACCGGGAACGAGCATGTTCGTGTGAACGATGTTCCATGTCCCCCGGGCCGGCGGCGTGTACTGGAGGCCGTCGTAAAAGATGCCGGGAAATACGGCGTCTTTTATGGTCACGCAGGCCCCCGACGTGTCTTCCCGTCCGTCAATTCGTTTCAGCATCGTATCACCCCTTTGCCGCCGCCAGGACGGCGTCGGCCAAGGCCCGGTACTGGCCGGCCATGGGGCTGTCTGGAAAGGCTTCGACGACGGTCTTTCCCAGTTCTTCCGCCTGAGACACGATGTCGCTCCGGTCGAGGGTCCCAACGACGGCCGAGTGGATGTCGCCGGCCAGTTCCCGTACCTTTTCCTCTTCGTTTTTTACGTTGCGGCGGTTCAGGATGAGGCCGCCTAAGCGGGCGTAGCCCCGACCCTTAAAGGATTCGACGGCCATGGCGATGTTGGCCGCCGCATGGATGGCCATGTTTTCTCCCGACGTGACGATGAATACGGCGTCGGCATAGCCCTTGTGCATGGGCATGGCAAAACCGCCGCAGACGACGTCGCCCAGGACGTCGTAGAAAATGACGTCGGGCTGATATGCCTCGTAGGCACCCTTGGCCTTGAGCAGATCCAAAGCGGCGATGATGCCCCGGCCGGCGCAGCCCCGGCCCGGTGCGGGACCGCCGGCTTCTACGCAGACGACACCGCCGTAGCCAGCGACGGTCATCTCTTCCAGGGACACGTCCCGGCCCTTTTCCCGCATGAGGTCGAGAACCGTAGGAATCGCCGCGCCGCCGTGAAGGCCCGCCGTCGAGTCAGCCTTGGGGTCGCAGCCGATCTGCATGACCTTCAGGCCCCGTTCCGCCAGGGCCGCTGCCATGTTGGAGACCGTCGTCGACTTGCCGATGCCTCCCTTTCCATATACAGCAATTTTTATCATAGGTTACATCCTCCGTCTTCTCAGCAAATACGGGGCAGCAATTCGCCGCCCGGCGGCGGCAGCAGCGTTTCCGCGCCGATTTCCGTGCGGACGACGACCCGGCCCGGCCGCTCTGCCGTCACTTCGCCGATAATCGCCGCTTCGCCGGAGTATTTCCCCTGCCGCAGCGTTTCCACGATGGCCGTAGCCTTATCCTTCGGCGCGAAGATGACCAGACGGCCTTCGCAGGCCAGATACAGGGGCTCCAGGCCCAGCATGCCGCAGACGCCGCGGACCGACGGGGCGACGGGGATCGCCGCGCCGTCCAGCCGGATGCCGACGCCGCTCTGGGCGGCAATTTCGTGGAGGACCGTACCGACGCCGCCGCGGGTCGCATCGCGGATAACGTGAATGTCCTTCGTCGTTTCCAGCATGGACTGCACGGTTCCCCACAAAGGAGCGCAGTCGCTGGTTACGTCGGCGTCGATGCCGAACTGGCTGCGGGCCAGTAAGATCGTACAGCCGTGACGGCCAATATCGCCGCTGACGATGACAGCGTCGCCGGGCCGGGCCTGGGCGCCCGACAAATGGACGCCTTCCGTCGCCAGGCCGATGCCCGTCGTCGTAATGAACAGGCCGTCGACCTGTCCCTTGCCGGCTACCTTCGTATCGCCGGCGACGATGCGCACGCCCGCCTCAGCCGCCGTCTCGGCCATGGCCGCGGCGTATGCTTCCACCTTCGCTAGGGGAAAGCCTTCTTCCAGGACGAAAGCGCAGGTCATGTACAGGGGCTTTGCGCCCATGCAGGCCAGGTCGTTGACGGTGCCGCAGATGCTGAGCTTGCCGATGTTGCCGCCGGGAAACTCAGGAGGCGACACGATGAACCCGTCCGTCGTAAAGGCCAGATTTGCGCCGCCGACGGACAAGAGGGCCGCGTCGTCGGCCGTAAATTCAGGATTAGAAAAATGAGCTTTAAATACCGTATCGATTAATTCCGCCGTCTGTTTGCCGCCGCTTCCATGGGCCAGCGTCACTACGTCATTCATGATTTCCGCCTCCATATTGATAATAGGCCGAGCAGGCTCCTTCGTGCGATACCATGCAGGCCCCTACGGGATGGTCCGGCGTGCAGCCCTTGCCGAATACGGGGCACTGTGGCGGCGTGCAGAGTCCCTGCAGGACGTCGCCGCAGCGGCAGGCCGGATTAGACCGCCCATGCATAGGCGGCACGCCGTATTTCTGCCGCGCGTCATAGGCTGCATACCGCTTCTGCAGCCGCTGGCCCGACATCGGAATCACGCCGAGGCCCCGCCATTCCGAATCACAGGGCTCCATGACCTCCGCCATGAGCCGCTGGCCCGACAAGCTGCCTTCTGCCGTGACGACGCGGGGATAGCAGTTTTTGAAAAAGGGCTTTCCCTGAGGAAATTTCGCCAAGATGACGGCAAAGGCCGTCAAGAGCTCTTTCGCCGTAAATCCGGCGACGACGCCGGAAATCCCCCGCTCTGCCAGTCCTTCGCAGTGCTTTGTCCCCATGACGGCTTCGACATGGCCCGGATAGAGGAACACGTCGGCGCTGTCCTTGAGGGCTTCGTAGGCCTGGGGCATCGTCTTGTTTGCCGTTAATATCGAAAAATTAGTCAATCCTTGTTCCGCTGCCGCTTTGACGGCCAGACAAGCTGCCGGCGTTGTCGTTTCAAAGCCGACGGACAGGAATACGACCTGTTCATCCCGATGAGCCGCCGCATAGCCGCAGGCGTCGACAGGCGAATAGACGATTTCTACCTTCGCCCCCTGGCTGCGGGCTGTGGCCAGGCTGCCTTCCGAGCCGGGCACGCGGACCAGGTCGCCGAAGGTGCAAATCGTAACGCCTCGTTCCAGCGCCAGCCAGATAGCTTCGTCAATGAAGCTGACCGGCGTCACGCAGACTGGGCAGCCCGGCCCGGAAATGAGCGTGACCTCCTTGGGCAGAATTTGCCGCAGGCCTAAGCGGAATATTTCGTGCGTATGAGTCCCGCAGACCTCCATAATGCGCACCGGCGGCCCGTCGTAGCTTGTAATGATGTCCAGGGCCGATTTCTTCTTTCCTTCTGCCATCATAAGTCCTCCAGAATATCGTCCATTTCATGATCGTCCGTATCGGTAATCTTGGCGATGGCCATACCGGCGTGGACCATGACGTAATCGCCCGGGTCCAGCTCGTCAATGAGCTCGGCCGATACGGCGCGCCGCGCGCCGGACGCGTCGACTAAGGCCATGCCGTCCTTTATCGTAACTACTCGCGCTGGTAATCCTACACACATCGTAATTCCTCCTTCAATCTATTGCAGATGGTACATGCCGTACAAAGCCTGCCCTAAGGCCAGTCCGCCGTCGTTCGGCGGCACGAGGCGATGACGCAGTACCGTAAATCCATCTCGTTCCAAGGCCCGGCAGCACAGGCGCAGGAGCAACGTATTCTGAAAGACGCCGCCGCTCAGGGCCACGGCATTCCGTCCCGTCTCTTCGCGAGCCTGCCGGGCCGCCGCCAGCACCATGCCGGCTAAGGCCTTATGGAAGGCATAGGCCTCCCTGCCGGCGTCGCCGTGCTTTACATACGACTGGACGCATCCGTCGAAGACGCGCTGCGTCGCTAGGACGTATCGATCGGAAAGCCGTTCCAACGGGCCGGGGACGACAGCCTCTTCTCCGTGGGTTTGCTCCCACGCTTCAGCGGCAAACTGGAGGGCCATGGCCCCCTGTCCTTCAAAGGTCGACTGTCGGCACAGGCCCAGGGCGGCGCTGAGGCCGTCAAAGAGGCGTCCGGCGCTGGTCGACATGACCGTGTTGACACCGTTGTCAGCTAGGAAAAACTGGGCCTGCAATTCTTCCCGGCTGCAGAGACGGAGCTTTTCAGCCAGAGCCGCCGTTTGTTCCTTATTCCGTCCCGTATTGTCGTACAGCAGGCTTACGGCAATGCGCCAGCCCTCGCGGGACGCTGCGTCGCCGCCGACATGATGGAAGGGCGCGACGGAAGCAAAGCGGCTGTAACCGTGCACGTCGGCCAAAAGCACTTCGCCGCCCCAAATCGTGCCGTCGCCGCCGTAGCCCGTGCCGTCAAAGGAAACGCCGATGACCGGCTCGAGGTAATTGTTCTCGGCCATGCACGACAAGACGTGGGCGTAATGATGCTGTACCTTCAGGACCGGCAATCCCAATTCCTCAGCAACGGCGACGGAATTGTACTGCCGATGCGTATCGCAGACGACGGCCGACGGCGTCGCTTCTAGGAGCGATTCCATGCGCTCCACCGATTCGCGCAGGGCGTCGACGGTCCGCGCGTCGCTCAGATCGCCGATGTACGGCGACAGGTAATATAAATTGCCCTTGGCAAGGCAGAATGTATTTTTCAGTTCGCCGCCGACAGCCAGCACCTGCTTTCCCTCGTCGGGCCCGACGAAAAAGGGCAAGGGCGCGTAGCCCCGGGAACGGCGTATCATATAGGGTTCGCCATCGAAAAAGTCCATGACCGAATCGTCGGCCCGCAGGCGTATGCGGCGGTTATGTGACAACACGGCGTCGCACAGAGACGACAATTCCTTTTTCGCGTCGTCGTCGGTCCGGCAAATCGGCGCTCCCGACTCGTTGGCGCTGGTCATGACCAGGCAATCGGGCATGGCGACGCCGTCGTCGTACGTAAACAGCAGGAGCTGCAGGGGCGCATAGGGAAGCATGACGCCGACCTTGGGATTGCCCGGCGCAATAGACGGGCACAGCCGTCCGCCCTCCTTTTTGCGCAGCAGCAGAATCGGCTTCTGGCAGCCGTCCAGTATCTCTTCTTCGCCGGCTTCGACGACGCATTCGCGCCGGACGACGTCCATATCGCGCATCATGACGGCCAGGGGCTTGACGGGGCGGCGCTTCGACTGGCGCAGGCGGCTCACAACGTCTTCGTTCCCGGCGTCGCAGCACAGATGAAAGCCGCCGATGCCCTTGACGGCGACGATGCCGCCGCCGGCGATGATGCGCCGGGCCTCCGTAATGGCCTCCCTGCGCCGCTCCGTCCGGCCCAGCAGATACACTTCGGGGCCACAGTCGTTGCAGCACACCGGCTGGGCGTCGTAGCGCCGCGTCTCAGCGTGGGTATATTCGTATTCGCAGGCCGGACACATGGGAAAGGCGCCCATGCTGGTCCGTTCCCGGTCATAGGGCATGGCGTCGAGAATCGTCAGGCGCGGCCCGCAGGCCGTGCAGTTGATGAAGGGATGGAGATAGCGCCGATCCGACGGGTCGAAGAGCTCGGCCTTGCAGGCGTCGCAGACGGCGATATCGGGAGAGACGAAGATATGGCCTTCTTCCCTGGCGCTTTCTACGATGTCAAAGGACGAATAGGGCTTCGGCTCTGCCGCCGACCGGTCGATGTTCAAGATAGCCGACCGCTCCGGAGCCAGCTCCGGCAGGTCGCGGCAGAAGGCCTCTACGGCGTCGTCCGCTCCTTGGGCGATGATTTCCACGTACGAGCCCTTATTGCAGACCGTGCCGCCCAGGCCGTGCTTCGCCGCCAGACGGCTTACGAAGGGCCGGAAGCCTACACCTTGGACGATGCCGAATACGCAGATCCGTTCCGTCTTCATAACTTATTCCCTCCCCGATACGGCAAAATGGGGAAAATCTATATAGACGCCCCGGAAATGGGGCAGGGCTTTCTTAAAATACAGGTCGCCCATGATGATATCAAAGGCGTCGTTATCAGCCAGGCTGCGGAAATCGTCTTCTTCTTTCAGCAGCACGTCTCCTTCGCGGCGCCATTCCTGGGGCTCCATAAACCACGACGCGACGGTGACAGCCTTCGCACCCCGCCGTTCCGCCAGCTCCCGCATGGCGTTGGCCGCCGTCTGCTGATGGACGATGAGAACCGACGTCCCGGAAAGGTCGAGCCCCTCCGGAAGCACCAATTCCAAGCCGAAATAGCGGAATTCGTAGGGCGTGCCGAAGGTTTCTTTCAAGTACTTCGCGCTCCGAAGTCCCGACGGCGACACGACGATGTTGCGGCTGACCTTGCCGGCCTGGGCAATCTCGTCGAAGGTATCGTACAGCCACACCTGCCGCCAGCTCTCTTCCCGAAGGGCGCTGACGATGCCATCCCTGTCGCAGGGATGCATGAGGTCCAAGGGGACGGCGCCGATGACGCCGACGACGCCGTCTTCGGCCTGAATGGACGGATCAGCAAAGGCCCTGAACAGCGTGTCGTACGCTTTTTCAATGCCTGCGTCGTACAGCTCCATGCCCGTCGTATCCAGCGTGACGACGGGGATGGACAGCTCTTTCTCAGCCATGCGCTTCAAAGCCCGGTAATCCGTGCCGATGACCGACGGTACGGGCGTGCCGACGATGGCGGCGAAGGAAGCGTCGATTTGCCGAGCCGCGTCGGCCAATTTCGCCACCAGTCGGTCATCGCGGCCCAGAATGGCGTCCATATCGCGCAGGCCGGCGCTGAATACGGCGCTCTTGCCGCCGCTGAACCAGCGCGGCTCGTCAAAGCCGCAGATATTGCCGGCGCAGCCGCCGGCGTCGCAGATGACGACGATGCCGTTCAATCCGTACATCACCGCCGCCGCTCCGGACTGGTCTGGCGCGAAGGGCGATATATATTTCCAAAGACCTTTCATCGGGCCGACCTCCCTTCCAATGCCGCCGAAATCTGGCGCAGCAGCTCCCGCAGCCCGTCGTACCCGAAGGGCTGTATCTCTTCGTCCCAAAAAACATGGGCCGCATCGTCGTGATAATAGGCGGCGTCCTTGCCGATCGTCAGCTCGACGGGATGATCCCCGCCTTCGTAATACAGCATCGACGGCGACAAATTAGAGTACACCTCCGTGTCGGGGCTCACTGCTTCCAGGCGGCGGATATAGGCGAAATCATAAGGCGATACGCTGGCGTAAATCTCCCTGACGGCAAAGCCGTACTGCGTCAGGGCCAGGGCCATTTCAAAGGCGTTGCCGTTCTGCATTTCCCCGATAGCGATAGTCGTGCCGCCGTACTGTTTCGCCGCTTTTTCCACATCGGCCGCCGCTTCGTCATGCCATACCGTATCGTCTGCAGCCCCGCCTAAGGCGCCGGCAAAGGCCTGATACTGGCTGCGAATCTTGTCGATCTGGTACAGCCGCGTCAGCTCGATGCTGGGAATGCCCAGCCGCCTTTCCATATCCTGAGCCGCCAGCCGCGCCTCGGGATGGAGGATGACGTTGAAATTGGCCTTGGACATGGCCTTATATTCGGCAAAATCACGGCAGCGGGAAATCTCGTTTACCCGGCGGATGCCCAGCTGGCGCAGGACGCCGTAGAGCTCGCACGTATCGCGGAGCGGCGCAAAATGCCCTAATATGTTGACGGTGCGGCTGTCGCGGTCGTCCCTCTCGAGAAGGGAGTAAATGGCCCGGCGCACATCAACCATAGGAGGCTTGCGGCCTTCGCGGGTCAGGGCGTACATATAGCAGGGCACGACGGGTAAGCCCACCTTGGCCTCGGCCTTGCGGCACACCCGTTCCATGTCGGTGCCCAGCAGGGCGTCGACGCAGGTCATGCAGATCATGACGACGCTCGGCTCCTGCGGCAGGGCTTCAACGACTTCCGCCACAGCCTGGGGAATTTTCCGCAGATGGCGTCCCGTCACGATATCCGTTTCATCCATGATGTAGTAGAAAAATCTGTCGCTGTAGCCGCCCATTTCGCTCAATATCGTCGTGTTGCGGCCGCAGCATCCCGGGCCGACGAGAAGCATGACCGAACCGGGAATGGCCAGGCCGGCCCGCTTGACGCCGAAGCCCTGGGCTCCGGGAGAGTTAAAGGCCAGGGCCGCCGGCGAGTTGTAAATGAGGTGAGCCGACGACACGAGGTCCGACGGAATATCGCCGCGGCCCCGCCGGGCAAGCTCCCTGACAGTAATCGCATAGGGTTTTCGTTGTGTCATATCGCAGTATCCTTGTCTTTCCATAATGTCTGTGCCAGCTGGATGAACACCTGGCTGATGGGCAGTTCCGGATTGCCCTCGACGACGGTCTTGCCTTCTTCCTCAAAGCGGTTGATGTCGTCGCTGCGGGGAATATCGCCGACGATAGCCAGCCCCCGTTCCTCCGCGAAAGCACGGACCTTTTCTTCTTCTCCCGGCACGTTGCGGCGGTTCAGGATAACGCCCTTGACCTCCGCATAGCTGCGGTCGGCGAAATTCTTTACAGCCGTGTTGATGTTGTTCGCCGCATAGAGGGCCATCTTTTCGCCTGACGTGACAATGAGGACCTGATCGGCGTAGCCCTCGCGGATCGGCGCGGCAAAGCCGCCGCAGACGACGTCGCCCAGCACGTCGTACAGCACGACGTCGGGCTCGTACTGTTCAAACAATCCCATGTCTTCCAATAAGTCAAAGGTAGCGATGATGCCCCGGCCGGCGCAGCCCAGGCCCGGCGTCGGGCCTCCCGTTTCGATGCACAGGACGCCGCCGTAGCCGACGCGGGAAATCTCTTCAATAGTCTGCGGGTCATCGTCGTGCTCGCGCAGGTAATTCATGACCGGCTCAAGCAGCTTGCCGCCCAGCAGGTTCAGCGTCGAATCGGCCTTGGGGTCGCAGCCGATTTGTATGACTTTCTTTCCCAAATAGGCGAAGGCCGCCGCCAGGTTGCTGGTCATAGTCGACTTGCCGATGCCGCCTTTGCCGTAAATCGCAAGTTTCAGCATGGTCTCACCTCTACTGCGGCAGCGGCGGATAGATCGTCTTCGTGCTCACATTGGGAAGCATGCCCAGCTTTCCCGACAGGGCGCTGATCGTATCCTGCGGCGCGTCGATAATAATGCTGATGACGTTGATATCCTTATCCTTATACGGAATACCCATGCGACCGACGATATACTGTCCGTATTCGTGAAGGAGCTCGTTGAGCTTCGTCGTCTCGTCCCGCTTGCCTACGATGATTCCGATAAGGGCTAATCTCGTTTCCATAGTCTTCCTCCTTTTGTATAAACAAAAAGGCTCTGTGCGAAAACACAGAGCCTCGTAGCTTTCCACTATACGTGCTTTCGCCTCGCCTGCGCAGAATTTCTTCTTTGCAGATAAGTACGGCTGCATGCCTATGACGTTTTCCATCAGAAGTCCTTCTGGAGCACGTGTTTTATTTATTATAGCAAAAAACGAGGGAAATGTATATCAATTTAGGGGAGAATACATTCCGCCGGCCCGCCTCTTGACAGCCCCCGCCTATCCCCCTATAGTAATAGTGATATATAGAAATAGGAGATGATACCGTGATTTGTCCTACCTGCGGCACAGAGCTGCGCGACGGCGTCCTCATGTGCCCCATCTGCGGCACGAAGCAAATCGTCCCGCCGCCGGCGCCGCCGAAAAACATGCAGAACAATCCGAAAATTTTCTCCAAGACCCGGGTCGTCAGCTTTATCATCGTCATGATATTCTTGATCATCGGCCTTTGGAGAGTCTTTCTGCAATAGCCTATCCGCCACAATTCCCCGTATATGATAAAAGGAGCCGCAGCAAGCGAAACTGCGGCTCCTTTTTTACAAGCGATTTTTCTATAAGCGTTTTCGTACTCTACTATGTGAATGCGTATTTCTAAAGAGGTCCTGCCGAATTATTTCAGGATAGCGCCGGAAATAATCATCTGCTGTACCTGGTTCGTGCCTTCGTAGATCTGAGTGATCTTAGCGTCGCGCATGTACCGTTCTACCGGGTATTCGCGGGTGAAACCGTAGCCGCCGAAGACCTGTACAGCGTCCGTCGTAACCTGCATCGCGATGTCGGAAGCGTATTTCTTAGCAATAGCCGCGTCCATGGAGTAGGACTTCACGTCGGGCTGGCCCATCTTCCAGGCTGCTTTGTATACGGCGAGGCGAGCCGTTTCGATCTTGAGCTTCATGTCAGCGAGCATGAAGGCGATAGCCTGCTTCGTAGCGATGGGTTTGCCGAACTGAACGCGTTCTTTCGCGTATTTAACAGCTTCGTTGTATGCGCCTTCGGCGATGCCGAGAGCCTGTGCGCCGACGCCTACGCGGCCGCCGTCGAGGGTCATCATCGCAATCTTGAAGCCTTCGCCTTCTTTGCCGAGGAGGTTGGCTGCCGGAACTTTAACGTTCTGGAATACGAGTTCGCGCTGTACGGAAGCGCGGATACCCATTTTGACTTCCTGTTTGCCGTAGGTGAAGCCTTCCATGCCTTTTTCAACGATGAACGCGCTCATGCCCTTCGCGCCCTTGGATTTATCCGTAGCTGCAAATACGATGGTTACGTCGGCTTCGCCGCCGTTGGTGTTGAAGACCTTGGATCCGTTGAGGATGTAGTAGTCGCCTTCCTTAACAGCCGTGGAGGAACCGTTGAGGGCGTCCGTGCCGGCGTTGGGTTCCGTCAAGCCGAAAGCGCCGAGCTTCGTGCCTTCTGCCAGGGGTTTCAAATATTTTTCCTTCTGTTCTGCCGTGCCGAACTTCCAGATAGGCCAGGAGCAGAGCATGGTGTGAACTTCGAAGCTCAGGGCGATGGAGGGGTCAACTTTGGCAACTTCTTCGCAGGCAACGGCCAGGCTGAGGAAGTCGGCGCCAACGCCGCCATTTTCTTCTTCCCAGGGAATGCCGAGGAGGCCGAGGGTGCCCATTTCATCGAGGATAGCGCGGTCGAAGATTTCCTTTTCGTCGCGTTCTTTTACGGTCGGAGCCAAGCGTTTTGTAGCAAAATCTTTGGCGAGATTGGCAATGTCTTGCTGCATTTCTGTGAGTTTAAAATCCATGAGTAATATTCCTCCTAAAAATATTTCCTAATACATACTATAGGTTATTAAGAAAGGCGTCACGATACATGACGCCTTTTTTAACCGATGCAGGTCAGGCAGACAGTCTATTATTTGTCTGTGAAGTTTGCTTTGCGTTTTTCAACGAAAGCAGCCATGCCTTCCTTCTGGTCTTCCGTAGCAAAGCAGAGGCCGAATACTTCGTCTTCATAGGCGATACCGGTAATAACGTCGCAGTTGATGCCGCGGTTGATAGCTGCTTTAGCAAGCTGTACGGCGATTTTAGCGTTGGAAGCGATCTTCTTAGCCGTCTTTTTAGCTTCGTCCATGAGCTGTTCCTGAGGAACGACTTTGTTTACGAGGCCGATGCGGTATGCTTCCTGAGCGTCGATCATCTGAGCCGTGAAGATCAGTTCTTTGCCGTAGCCGCGGCCAACGACACGGGGAAGGCGCTGCGTGCCGCCGAAACCGGGAGTAATGCCGAGGCCGACTTCGGGCTGGCCGAATTTAGCGTTGTCGGAAGCATAGCGGAAATCGCAAGCGCAGGCGAGTTCGCAGCCGCCGCCGAGAGCGTAGCCGTTTACAGCGGCGATAACCGGCTGGGGAAGATTTTCAATACGAGTAAACGTATCCTGAGCGATCTTTCCGAAGTGACGGCCTTCTACGGCGTTCTTCGTGGACATTTCGACAATATCTGCGCCGGCTACGAAGGATTTAGCGCCGCCGCCGGTAACGATGAGGACTTTAACTTCCGCGTCGTTTTCGATTTTGCCGACGCAGTCATTCAGTTCCATAACCGTTTCTGTATTCAAGGCGTTGAGAGCCTTCGGACGATTAATCGTCAAGATACCGATGCCGTCTTCTTTTGTAAATTCAATGTTCTGATAAGCCATTTTGAATAAACCTCCTTGGGAGAAATAATAAATTGGCCGAGCAGCGTTTTGCTTCCGCTTGACTTTGTGCTTTAAGTATACAAACTTTCCCGACGAAATGAAACAGGACGGTTTGGCATAAATTCGCACGCATTTCCAGTCTATAACATTCCTTTGCCTTCTTTTTGACTTTTTTTCTTCCTTCGTGAAATCCTTTTGCCACCCCATATATGCTGTGCTATAATGATGATACATTATTCAGACGGGCATTGGTCATTTTTTGCATTTTTGGGCAAATAGACGAAAGAGGAGGGATTCCACGATGATTTCAGACGGCTACGCATCGACGTTAAAGAGGCTGATTACGTTTACGCAGGCAAAGTTTATTTCCCTCGCCGACATCGTAGGCTACGACGTATCGTACGTCAATAAGTGGAGCAACGGCACAAAGTTGCCTTCGTCCCGGTATGTAGAACGCATCAACGAAGAAATGGGCAATTATTTTGCCGAGTTAATCGTAAAACAGAAAAAAGAAGAAAAATTTTATAAAACTTTCCCCATTTCCTGTGAAGTTAAGGATTTGGGATTTGAAATCAGTCAATATCTCTGCGCCGCCTACCGTTCGACGCTGCACCAGAACCACGCGACAAAGGTAAAGGAAAACCGTCCGTCCATTCAGGTCATTACGGGCCATCACGACACGTCGGCCTTTCTGGCCGACCTGCTGCAGAAGGGCGTCCAGAACCTCGAAAACGACGGCGAGCTCCTCATCCTCGGCGAATTCTGCACCTTGTACCAGGCCGGTTTTTGGAAATACTTCGATTCGATTCAGCTGAGCTCGGTGAAGCTGACTATCCGCGTAGGCCTGGATATGGACAAGCTGGAGCAGAATCCCGAATACGTGCAGCATCTGTATAAGATGATCAACCGCTTCCTGGACTTCGATTTCGTCTTCTACGACTTCTGCGACATTCAAAACGCCAACCTCATCATCCTGCGCGGCGCCTTCGCCGTCCAGTACGCCATGTCCAACAATCCGCCCCGGTTCACCATGTGCACGTACATCTTCGACGAATCGACGGTTTGGGACATTTATGAAAAATTCAGCTTTACAGGCACGGAAAAGGAACCCCTCATTTCCGTCAGCAGCTCCCTCGGCATGGACGAAATGGGATACCGCACGGCCTTCTACGCGGCAAACAGCTTTTTCTTCTTCCTGACGAACGGCTTTGAATTCCTCCTGCCTCATGAAGTCTTCGAAAGCATTATCCGCGAAGTATCACCGGAGCAGGCCTTCTCAGTCCAGCGCCTCTGCGTCACGTGGGAAGAAATCGTAAACGCCGCGGAAATCGAGTTCATCACGACGACGTCGTCCCTCATGCGGTATTTAGAAACGGGATACATCTACCTGACCGACGTGGAATACTCCCTGACAGCGGAAGAACGGAAGGAACACATTCAGACCGTGCTGGAAACGATGCAGATCAACCCGCACATCGTCATCGGCGTGCTGCCCTCCTTCGGCGGCGACTCGACGTACAAGGGGGAAAACGTGTCCTTCTACTCCAACTACAAGACGGGCTTCCTGAAAAAGAACAAAAAATACATCCACAATCAGGCCAGCCCCTTCTACCTCATCGTCAACCGCCGGCTCCACTCTATCTTCCTCAAGTATTTCCAGGGCTTAAAAAACCTGAACGTATACCATCAGTATACGCTGGAGCAGCTGAACCAAAAATACGACCAGTACAAGCCCCTCATCGAGCGGACCTTATCCTTGAAATAACGATACGTATATGCAAATACGGCATTGGGATGCAGACCCAATGCCGTATTTGCATATATAAATGAATCTTTATTTTGTATGTCTTTCCAGCGCATCCCAGGCCTCGTCAGCCCGCTGCACGAACAACTGCCGGACGGCTTCGTTTTCGCCCAGACCGTGAATATACGGCGTGACGGCAAAGCCGGCTCTTTCCAAGATGCTCTTGTGGGAATCTTCTTCGCTGCCAGCCATGTCGTTGTTGGCGTGGTCGCCGGCGACGACCATCATAGGCATGATAGTCACATGCTCGATTCCCTTAGCCTTCAGCATCGGAATGACCGTATCGAGGTGGGGCCAGCCTTCGACGGAATAGACGAAGACGTTCCCCAGGCCGGCCGCGTCAAAGCAGCTCTGCAGGACGGAATAATAGGCGTTGGCCGGATGGGGCGTGCCGTGGGCCATGACCAGGACGGCGTCGGTCTCGTCTAACGGCGGGAACTGCGTCGCTATGGCCTGCACGAATTCGGCCACGTCGTCGCGCTGGTTTTCCTGGCCCATCCAATACAGGACGGGCGTGCCCAAGGTCATCTTTTTAAACTGACCCTTGTACATATCGAACAAGGCGGCGTTGTAATCGTACTCTATGCCGGGAATGACGTTGAGCGTCGTAACGGCGACGCGCGTATAGCCCTCGTTCTTCAGCTGTTCCAGAGCCTGCTCCGGCGTAGGAATATGCAGGCCTTCGTTCTGTTGAATGCGGTCGATAATGATGTGGGACGTAAAGGCCAAGACGACCTTCGTATCGGGATGGGCGGCCTGAATTTCCGCTACGGTCTTATCGATCGTCGCCGCCCTGTTTTCCGCGTACGTCGTGCCGAAACTCAATACGAGGATAGCGTCTTTATTTTCCGCATCCTGCATGGCCGGATTGTCGTACGACCGGACGCCGATCTGCGCCGCCTGACGCAGGGCCGGCGTAGCGTTCTTTACCTCCCGATTCAGGGTATAGCCGGCCGAGCTGGCCGGAAGGGCGCCGACCGCGCCGATTGAAATGCCAAGTACTGCCATTGTCACAACCTTCTTCCATCGTTTCTTCTTCATACTATCACTCCTATGTCCGTTGATGATTACATACTGCCGTCACCACCCAACGCATAGGCATATATAAAATGCCGCACGAATCCCGTGCGGCATAGTCATAGCGTCATATACGCATTCAATCTCCATCCCCATCGCTCGCAGGTCTGTCGGTGATTATCAGTCAGGCAGTTCTTCTGGCTCGGATTCATCGCTCCGCTGCGCCTTCCCATGCCTATGGGGCACAGTGACATCATGCAGCATAGCTCATCCTTACAGCGGCGGGACCGCGCCGGCATTGCACCGGTCTTCTCTATTAAGTCTGCGACACCTGACCTGCAATATGTAATTTCATTTACTATAGCATGACATATATCCCTATGTCAAAGACTTTTATTTCATGCTTTCTTTGATGGATTTCAAGTCTTCAATGTCGATGTTTTTCAAAATCTTGCGGAACTGCTCCAGCTGGCTTTCTACCTCCGCCGACAGCTTGGGGAAATCAGGATTGATTTCCCGCAGCGATTTCAGGACGATCTGAGCCACGACGTACCGCGTATACCACTTGTTGTCCGCCGGTACGACATACCACGGCGCGTAGTTCTTCGTCGTCGCCGAGATGACCTCGCTGTACACCTTCTGATAGCGGTTCCAGTACTGCCGTTCTTCGATATCGGACATGGAAAACTTCCAGTTCTTCTGCTTGGTCACGATGCGGTCGATGAGGCGCTTTTTCTGCTCGGCCTTCGACACGTGGAGAAAAATCTTGATGACCGGGAACCCATTTTCCGTCAGGTATTTTTCCCAGTCGCAAATCTGGCGGTACCGCTTCTTCCAGATGCCGTCGCTGATCAGCTCTTCCGGCAGGCCGTCGCTTTCAATCAAGTTGTGAATGCGTGCTATGACGACGTCCTCGTAGTGAGAGCGGTTGAATATGCCGATTTCGCCGCGGCTGGGCAGGGCCTTGTTGACGCGCCACATGTAGTCGTGTTCCTTTTCTTCCGTGCTGGGCTGCTTGAAGCTGTGAACGTGGACCGCCGCCGGGTTCAGGCGAGCGAACACGTGCTTGATCGTGCCGTCCTTGCCGGCCGCATCCATGGCCTGCAGCACGATCAAAATGCCGTACTGGCCTTCGGCAAACAGCTTTTCCTGCCACTGCTTCATTTCTTCAATGGCCTGGGGCATGAGCTCCGTCTTGACCTTTTCCTTATCTATGTCGACGTCGCAGACTGTAGAAAACTTGCTCAAATCAATTTTTTCGCCTTCCCTGGCTAAATATCTCTTGATGTCCATACTTAACCTGCCTTCCCTCTCCCGAAGGAGCTATATCATTTATTTATATTGTACATCGTATCATGAATTTTATAAATAATAAAAAAACATATTTACCATTACAAATTCACATTAAAAATCTTCATCTATCCCGAAACTGCCGGCCATAAGCCGTCTGCCGCGCCGTGTCTCCCCGTCCGGGCCGGCGCGGCGCTCCTTGCAGATTTTGAAAGTCCCCGTCCCTACACATTGCCGGAAGTCCTGCTATAATAAAGCTGTACAATGGCTCTGGACAGGAGGTACCCGGATGGACAAGATGTCGATAGAATTACTCCAGCAACAAAACCCGTTCATGTCGCTGAACGACATTACCTACACGATTTTGCTTCAGGAAATCGTATGCTTCCGCATCCCTCCCGGCAGCTGGATTAACGAAAACGCCGTGGCCAAACAGCTGGGCATCAGCCGTTCGCCCATGAAATACGCCCTGAGCCGTTTGGAAAAGGAGGGCTACGTCAAAAAATCCCATAAGTACAGCGTGACGGGCTTCTCCATCAAGGAATACACCGATTTAAAGGAGCTGTGTTTCCTTTTGGAATCGTACGCCGCCGGCCGGGCCGCCGTCGTCGCGACGGATAGGCAGTTGGAAGAACTGCGCGGCTTGGCCCGCCAAATGAACGACATATGCTGCCGCGTAGACGAAACGCCCCGGGACGTCCTGTCGCGGACGATCATGGATTTGGAATACCAATTCCACTTAAAGCTCGTCATGCTCGCCGATTCGCCTTTATTATCCGACCTGTACGAGCAAATCAAGTTCAAGCTGTTCCGCTACCGCAGCTATATGATTTACAATCCGCCCGAAGGGTATTACGACATCATCGAAACGGATCACCTGGTCATCTGCGACGTCCTAGCCCTGCACGACCGCCAGCTGGCCGAATCCATCCTGCGCCGTCACCTGAGCTTCTTCAACACCCACTTCCTTAAATTATTTCATATAAACAGTTTATAAATATCATATTTCAAAAGTCAAAAGCATTGTCTGTAATTAAATTTACGGCAATGCTTTTATTTTTTGTTTAACATTCCAGTCATTTTATGGCCTTAAGCTGAATAATTTCACCCTTTTCCCAGCCGTTTGTACAAATTTTGACACATTCGGAAGGATAGGATATTCTACAATTAACTAAAACGCATTTATAATATGCATTTAAAACATGTTATAAATGGAACGTGTTCGTTTTATCAAAGCCAATTACACAAAGCAGATTCTTTTACAAGCGGAGGTGTTTAGGTCATGGCTGGTTTATTAAAATTTGTTTCCTTTTTTACCAAATACGTCACGTTGTGGGTCATCCTCTGCGCCGTATTTGCCTATTTCTTTCCCGAGCCGCTGAAGCCTTACGGCAGCTGGATTTCCTATTTTTTAGGCATTATCATGCTCAGCATGGGCCTGTCCATGTCACCCAACGACTTTAAGCTCATCTTCTCCCGACCGAAGGACGTCATCATCGGCGTCGTCACCTTGTACGTCTTTATGCCCCTCGTCGGGCTCGGCATCGGCACCTTCCTCAACCTCTCGCCGATGCTCCTCGTCGGCTTCGTCCTCCTCGGCTGCTGTCCTACGGGTACGTCATCCAACGTCATGACCTTCCTGGCAAAGGGCGATAAGGCCTTGTCCGTCACCATTTCCAGCATCAGCACCATCGTAGCGCCATTTATCATGCCCGTGCTGCTCCTGTTTTACGTAAAGCAGTACGTAGACATCGACGCCGTGGGATTATTCATCAGCATTATTCAGATTATCATCATTCCCATCGTCTTAGGGCTTATCGTCAATAAGGTCTGCAAAAAGCAGATGCCGGTCATTCAAAAGATCGTCCCCTTATTTACAGTGCTGGCCCTGCTGGGCATCATCCTCGTCGTCGTGGCCCTGAACGTCGAACGGCTGCAGACCGTGGCCCTGATGGCCGCCGTCGCCATGATCCTCTACACCGTCATCGGCCTGATCGTCGGCTTTTCCGTATCCCGCATCCTGCGCATGCCCCAGGCTAAGGGCAAAGCCATGACCTTCGTCATCGGCGTGCAGAACACGGCGTTGGCCGTAACGCTGGGCATTACGTACTTCGATCCCCTGGCCGCCATTCCCGGAGCCATCGGCGTCGTCTTTACGACGGTATTCTGCTCGTTTATCGCCTCTCTCTGGGGCAATCGGACTGCCGAAGAATAAGGCAATATCAGAATATCCTGTTTATTTTTAATCACTTGCAGAAGGAGCGTGTCATCGTATGTCAACATTCAACAAAGTAACGGACGAATTAGTACAGGAACTGAAAAGCGTATTAGGCGAAAAGGGCGTCACTGTCGACCCGGAAAAATTAGACGTCTACAAAACGGACGAAGAAGGTAACTCCTATTGGTTCCACACGCCGGAAGTCGTCGTCTTCCCCGAAACGACGGAACAAGTAGCGGAAGTCGTAAAGCTCGCCAATAAATACCTCGTGCCGATTACGCCCCGCGCAGCCGGCTCCGGCGTCGCCTGCGGCGCCATCCCCGTCCACGGCGGCATGGTCATGGAGCTGGACCGCATGGACAAAATCCTGAAAATTGATACGGACAACATGTACGCCGTCGTTCAGACCGGCGTCCGCACCAGCGTCATCCAAAAGACGGTCAACGAATACGGCCTGCTCTATGCCGGCGACCCCTGCAGCGCCGACAGCTGCCAGATCGGCGGCAACGTCGCGACCAACGCCGGCGGCAACAAGGCCGTCAAATACGGCACGACGCGCAACCAGATTTACGGCATGAAGGTCGTCACGCCTACAGGCGACATCGTCGACGTCGGCGCGCGCCTGCAGAAATGTTCTACAGGCTACTGCCTGGAACAGCTCATCTGCGGTTCCGAAGGCACCCTGGGCATCGTAACGGAAGTCACGCTGAAGCTCCGTCCCCTGCCGCCGTATAAATTCGACCTCGTCGCCATCTTCAAGGAAGACGAAAAGGGATTCGCCCTGCCCAACAAGATCCTCAAGGCCGGCCTCGAACCGACGAGCATCGAATACATGGACAACAAGGCCCTGTCCATGTGCAGCAAGTTCTGCAAGGTATCCCTGCCCCACGTCGACGAAGGCTGCTGCTACGTCATCATTACGGTAGAAACGTTCGACGAAGACGAACTGGACAAGAAGATGGAAAAACTGAGCGATTTGTGCGACGCCATGGGCGCTGTCGACGTCATCCAGGCCGACGACCGCATCTGGGGATGCCGCCGTCAATTCGCCGAAGCGGCCCGCGACATCGACATCATGTTCGTCGCCGAAGACTTCGTCGTTCCCCTCGAACACATCGCCGAAATCACCTCCAAGATTCCGGGATTGGAAGAAAAACACGGCATTTACAGCGTAACGTCGGCTCATATCGGCGACGGCAACATCCACGTCCTGCCGCTGAACGTCGACAAGCTGTCTCCTATCGAATGGATGGAAAAGATGGAAGGCTTCCATAAAGACCTGTTCGACGAAGTATACGCCTTAGGCGGCAAGATGTCCGGCGAACACGGCATCGGCTACAAAAAGCTCCACGACTTCAAGCGCTGCACGCCTCCCGGCGAATACAAGATAATCTGCGCCATCAAGAAGGCCCTCGATCCCAACAACATCCTCAACCCGTCGAAGATCATTAACGTCGACGACCAATAACTTCGCATTCTCTCCTATGATTCCCATATTCAACTAAATCACCTTAATGAACGAAAGGCCCCCCGTCTTCATGGACGGAGGGCCTTTCGCCGTGCTGGGAAGCCTTTATATCAATTTGTCAAATACGAATAAGAGGGCCGGCATCGTAAGGATAGACAATATCGTCGATAAGACGCACAGCTCGGCCGAATACACCGGGTCCTTGTCGTATAAGGAGGCCATAGACGTGACGATGGCCGCCGTCGGCGTAATAGACGCTAAAAATATCGTCATGAGAATGTTCTTCCCGTCGTCGACAAAAGATGCCGCACCCAACAGGGCCAGAACGCCGGCCAGGACGACAGGATATACGACGAGCCGCAGGCTTACGGGCAGATAGGCACGAAGCTTGCCGAAGATTTCCTTTAAATCGCAGTCGGCAATGGCCATGCCCGTAATGAGCATACCGACGGGGCCGATCATGGAGCCGACGCTGCCCATAGTCTGGTCTATGAGGGGAGGCAGGGAAATATGCAGCAGAAAGAGGGCTGCACCGAAGCATATGGCCAAGATATTGATGTTGCAGACGATGCTGCGGATATGGATTTCCCCTCGCCCGCAGAGAAGGCAGGAGCCGTGCGTCCATAGCAGTATCAGCTGGACTACGGCGTAGGCGCAGGGATAAATGAGATACTCCGTCCCCAGCAGAGCCGTAACCAGGGGAAATACCAGTATGCCCGCATTGGTATAAATCAAAGCCATTTGCTCGACAGCCTTCAGGCTGAAAAGGGGACGGAAGGCCGCCGTGAGGAGGATGAACAAGGCGTGAACGGCGACGGCGGCACAAAAGGCGAAGAGCAGCCCCCTGCGCACGGCCTCGCTCGGCTCTACCTGAAAGGAATGAATGATGACGCACGGCAAAATGAGATAGACCAGCAGGACGGACAAGGCCTTGCCGTCGGAGCTGCGCAGCTTGCCCGTCCGTATGAGAGCGAAGCCCATGAGCATGATGAGAAACAGCTTTACCGTTTCCTTTAGTAATATCAGACTGATTTCCACTGAAACTTCCTTCTTTCTCCATAGACGACGAAGCCAAGGAAGACGATATCCCCTATTTCATGGCGCCGTCGTTCGTCCTGTTCCATTATATGAACACTTTTATTTTTGTATAAGTTTATACTATTTTCCTTTCTTGTCAATGGAGTCTGATAACTTTACCGTATCATTTTTATATGACCAGTATGCTCATGATTTATATGTCATACAGGTACCAGCATCGATTTCCTGCAGCAAAAAACAGGCCGCCTTGCCGCGCGCATTTGTACCGCGGCCATCGACGGCCTGTTTCGTCAGACAATTCCGTATATCGTTACGGCCCGATTACCTTTCGTTTAAAAACGCCGTTATTTTATGGACGCCATGTACTCCAGATATTCTTCCTTCGTCATGAGGGGCTTGTAGCCGTCCAGCAGGTCTTCGATGCCCTGGGCGTCGCCGTAAAGCAAGTCGATGAGGACGCAGGCCAGCGCCTGGGGCGTCTTCGTGTAGGCCGTCTTTTCTTCAAAGAGGGTGAAATCCACGCTGTGCAGCGCGCCGTGGACGCAGCCGACCCAGGGATGGATAATCGGCATGAGGTGCGATACGTCGCCCATATCGGTGCTGCCCGTATCCTGAGGCGTATAGCGGATGTGCTCTGCGCCGAAGATGGACTGGCAGTTTTCTTCCAGCAGCTTCGTCAGTTTTTTATCCTGACGCATGGGCAGGTAGCCCGGCAGATTCTGGATTTCACAGGTCGCGCCGACGGCCAGCGCCCCGGCCTGCAGGGCCCGGTCGACGCTGGCGTTATATTCCTTAATGGCCTCGACAGAGGCGGCGCGGACGTAGCTTTCCATCCGCACGTGATCGGGAACGACGTTTACCAAGTCGCCGCCGCTGGTGATGATGGGATGGAAGCGGACATAATCTTCTTCGCGGAAGGTTTCACGCAGGGCGTTGACGCCCATGAGGCCCAACATGGCCGCGTTCAGGGCGTTGATGCCGTCGTGAGGAGCCGCCGCGGCGTGCGCTGCCTTGCCATGGTATTCGACGAGCTTGCTGATAAAGCCGTCGCAGGGACTTCCAAGCTGTATTTCGCCTTGCGGGTCGTCCGTCGTCGTGACGTGCATCTGCATCGCCGCGTCGATATCGTCGAAGCCGCCTTGGTAAATAATTTCTTCCTTGCCGCCGAGGAAATGAATTTTTCCCTTATTCCGCAGGGAATTCCTGTATTCGATTTCAATGCATTCTTCAGCAGGCACGGCGAATAAAACGACGTCGCCGCCCAAATATTTCATGGCGTCCGTATCGTGCAGGGCCATGGCGACGGCCATCAGGTTGGCCATCTGCACGTAGTGGCCGCAGCAGTGCGCCGCTCCCGTCGTTTCATCGGCGCCGGGATGATTGCGGCAGACCAGGGCGTCCAGCTCGCCGAAGACGGCGACGGTACGGTCCGATTTCGTCCCCTTCATGCGGCCTTTTACGCCGTTGATGCCCCAGCCGTCCGTATAGGAAATGCCCAATTTATCGAAGGCTTCCTTTACCTTGGCCGACGTCTTATATTCCTTATATCCCAATTCCGGTTCGGCGAAGATAGATTCGCCGAAGGCCTTTATGTCGTCGAAACGCTTTTCAATGGCTTCGCACACTGCTTTCTTTAATTCTTCTTTTGTCATTTATACACACCTTTTTTCATAAGATTTGCTTGCTTAGAATATGCCTTCCAGATGAAGGACGATTTCCGCCATAATCGTCGCGCCGAGGAACGAACCTGTCGCTACCATAAGCGCTACGGGAACGATACGCCAGGACAGGCGCTTAAAGGCCGGAATATCTTTGCCCAGCGACAAGCCGGCATAGGCCAGGATCGGCGTCGTCGCAGCCAGTACGCTGAACTTGCCCGTCGTCTGAGTAATCCAGGCTTCGCCGGGGAATCCGGGAATCGACACGATGACGGCGATGATAGATGCCCAGAACACGATAGGCAGCTTATTCAGGCCGGGAACATGGGCCAGCAGCACGCCGATAAGAGACAGGACGACAAAGACGATAGAGCTGATAGCCGAATCGGCAAGAGTGCCGCCGAAGCCGACGCAGTTGCCGACGGTGCAGAAAATACCAGTTAATACTAAAATGATGATCGTGTCGCGCATCATGTCGCCAAAGCTCTGCTTTTCCGCAGCCTTGGGAACGGCGTCGGCGACGACGTTTTCTTCCTGAACCGCTTCGACAGGAGCATTTTTAGACCGTTTATCGCCCGTAACCAGCTCGTATACCTTAACCGTAACGGGCAGGGAAATGAACAGGGCGAAGTAAATGCCCAAAATGGTCGTCATGAGGTTTGCCGCGCCGGCATAGGCCTGGATGCGCTGCGCTTCTTCCGGGAATACGGCGACCAGAGAGCCGATAGACGCGGCCATCATGCTGGCGCTGCCGATGCCGCCGCCCATCGCCAGGGCATAGGGATGGAAAAATCCCGTCCGGGCGATAATGCCGCTCAGAATAGAAATCCACAGCGCGCCGAACAAGGTGCCGCAGATGTACATGCCCATAACGCCGCGGCCTTCAGGAGAAAAGATACCGTATTTTTCAGCAATAATCGCTACGTTCGGTTCGCGGTCAATAGAATAGCAGGCGCCGATAGCTTCGCGGCCCATCTTTAAGGCCAGGGCCATGGGAAGACCGAAGACAATCGTGCCGAAGAAGTGACCTAATTCCTGCATGATCAATGCCCAGCCGGAATTCAGCAGCATGTGCAGGTTCGGCCCGATGCCGAGACCGATCTTTACGATCAGCACCAGCATGGCAATCGGCATGACCTTGCCGGCTACATCCATCATTTTTTCATTCATGACTCCAAGAGACGGATAACTGAGGATGCCGCCCATTACCAGTGCATACAGCAGCGGTAAAAATACGACGAGACCGAAAGAATGAACGCCTATCAGTTCAGCAATAATGATGATAATGAACGCAAATAGGTGCACCTTCCAATTCCTAAGCAATTCCATAAAAAATCCCTCCTATAAATACATTTGTATGATTTTAATAATACCATACTTTCTCTTATTACCATAGGCTTTTTTTGTATTTATACAGGAAATATTTTCCTGACCCAATAGTATATATGC
Source organism: Megasphaera sp. ASD88 (assembly GCF_002287425.1). Lineage (NCBI taxonomy): Bacteria > Bacillati > Bacillota > Negativicutes > Veillonellales > Veillonellaceae > Megasphaera > Megasphaera sp. ASD88. Next base: position 63,394 of record NZ_NQXW01000008.1, read on the forward strand.
CCTTATATACATAATAAGTATATAAGGGCACATTATAAAATATACAAGCCACAGTCATGGTACATACAAAAAATACAGGAACAGTCTTCGCACGGAGGGCGACACGTCGAAAACGGATATTGCTACTGCAGTTAGCTGATTTCAATCCACACCCTCACGTGGAGGGTGACCGGTGCAGCGATTTTTGCATCGACGACCTCATGAAATTTCAATCCACACCCTCACGCAGAGGGTGACGCCGGCGCCTCGTTTGAGAGCATGCATATGGCGCAATTTCAATCCACATCCTCACATGGAAGATGACCGCAGGAGCAAGACTATATAGAGATTTACAACTTGATTTCAATCCACATCCTCACATGGAGGATGACGTAACACCGGCGTCTTACGACATGCAGACGAGCCAATTTCAATCCACATCCTCACACGGAGGATGACCGGCTGGCTGAAAATCTGGGTGTGTCTTCGAAATGATTTCAATCCACATCCTCACACGGAGGATGACGAACTGCTTGGATATTATCTGGCGTTACACAACTGATTTCAATCCACATCCTCACACGGAGGATGACTAGAAACCAGCCATGCTTTCAGCTCTTCTTCCAGATTTCAATCCACATCCTCACACGGAGGATGACTTCATTCGCCAGTTATATTTTTGCGGATCACTCCATTTCAATCCACATCCTCACACGGAGGATGACTTGCAACACAACGACAGCAAAGCCCCTAAAAATACATTTCAATCCACATCCTCACACGGAGGATGACATAGTTTTCTTCGCATCCATGTTCGCTCCTTATGATTTCAATCCACATCCTCACACGGAGGATGACAAAGTACAGCCGGGAAAATGTGTACAGCTACGAAATTTCAATCCACATCCTCACACGGAGGATGACAGCATTTTTGCAAATCCTTGGGAGCTTGAACTATATTTCAATCCACATCCTCACACGGAGGATGACGCGATTGCGGCAGCATGTCAATTGGGATTGGTTCATTTCAATCCACATCCTCACACGGAGGATGACCTGCCACGTCATGGCTTAACTGGTACTCCTGTCGTATTTCAATCCACATCCTCACACGGAGGATGACCTATGCTGGTCGTATATTTAATACCTTTAAGCTAGGATTTCAATCCACATCCTCACACGGAGGATGACGACATTCTACTTAAAGTAGATTATAGTGTAAATAATTTCAATCCACATCCTCACACGGAGGATGACTGCCGAAGACGGCGTCTTTCCCGCTAGTCAGGAAATTTCAATCCACATCCTCACACGGAGGATGACGCATTATCGATTATGTAAAGACCGAAATCAAGCTATTTCAATCCACATCCTCACACGGAGGATGACCTTTACTGGATAATCCCAAACGGTTTCGGTAAAAATTTCAATCCACATCCTCACACGGAGGATGACACGGTGTTCGCCTGTTGCGCATCTACTTCTTCCTATTTCAATCCACATCCTCACACGGAGGATGACGGTACGCTTTGGATTTTGATGTGAGTAACTGTTCCATTTCAATCCACATCCTCACACGGAGGATGACGTATTGACTACGAAATTAACAGCAAAGAATACAGCATTTCAATCCACATCCTCACACGGAGGATGACCGTGTAGCTAAACGTATTGTCTGCCAGCTCATTACATTTCAATCCACATCCTCACACGGAGGATGACGACCGTACGGGCGGGTACGCCGATTGGTTTACGGTATTTCAATCCACATCCTCACACGGAGGATGACCAACTACCACGGCGAATTATTGGAGCTGATAGAGATTTCAATCCACATCCTCACACGGAGGATGACCATCGAACGGGTGTACAACATCCTGGACCGAAACATTTCAATCCACATCCTCACACGGAGGATGACCGCTGCATTTGGTATATCTTATTCCGAAATACAGCATATATAGAACTTGATGCAACTTTATCCAGCTGATTTGCTGAAAATCGCTGTCTATTTCGACGACATGTTACTTGTTTGAGTGCGAATCTCTCCACGATATATCCGATACTTGCAATTCGCACTTACCCATGTATTAAAGTATATAATCTCATTCACTAACTGAATTATGCGATTTTCCGAGAATTGTTTCCGATACCATATCCCTAAGGGAACATAAAAGGGAAAATCTAATCCAGTAAACAGATAGCTCGGACAACGTCTATCTCCACTCTTTTTCCAGCAGGAAATCGCGAATATTTCGATGCTTGATGCCGTCCCGGCTCATGTCAAACTCATCCAGCGTAAGAACGTACTTAGGGTAATTGTCCCGAACTCGCTCATAAACGCCAAATTCTCGTTGAATCGTTTCCTCTGACGCCAACAAGTAGGCGACCTGGATATACAGCCGATTACCTTGCGATTCACAGATAAAATCAATTTCTTTATCGCCAACTTTACCTACGGTTACAACATACCCGCGGCGCAGCAGCTCCAAATAGACAATATTTTCCAATACCAAATTAATATCTCGCTGATTGCCGCCAAACACGGCCTCCCGCACACCATGGTCGGCCACATAGTATTTCTCGTTCACCGTAAGAATTTTCTTCCCCCGGAGATCCTGCCGCTTCACTTGATAGAACAAAAAGGCGTCAGTACAGGCTTTCAAATATCCTAAAACCGTTTCCGGCGATACGGACCGCCCTTCGCTCTTCAAATACTTAGAAATAGCTGTAGATGAAAAGGTAGTGCCGATGTTGGCCGTCACATAGGCAATAATCCTCTCCAGCATATCTACGTCGCGAACTTTATTGCGTTGAACAATATCTTTAAGCTCTACAGAGTTAAACAAATCCTGCAAGTACTGACGGCAAGCAGTTTCTTCATATCGCAGGTTGGCTAAATACGGCATTCCTCCAGCAGTGAGATAACGATTGAAACACGTCCTGACATCTGCTTCCGGGAAAATAGTACGGTACAGCTGAATGAATTCGTCAAAAGAAAAGGGATAGATGACGAACTCCACATAGCGCCCGGCTAAATACGTTGCCAGCTCGCCGGAAAGCAGCTTGGCATTAGAGCCTGTAATATAAATATCGCAGTCCAGCTCCACCCGAAAGGAATTGATACATGTTTCCCAATTCTGCACTTCTTGAATTTCATCAAAAAAGAGATATATCTTTCCTGAAATCTTAGCCGCTCTGCAGATGATTTCATCATGAAGGGCTTGAGCAGTACAAAGACTGGCATTGCTCATATTTTCAAAGTTAATAGATATAAACTGAGAAGGATCTACACCAGACGCCATTATCTCCTCCTGAATCAGTTCCAGCATAACAGACTTTCCACAGCGCCGAATACCCGTTAGTACTTTGACCAAATCGCTTCCAATAAACGGCCGAATACGGCTCATGTACGCCTCCCGCTTAATCATGCCTTTCCCCTCCCCTTCGATAGTAAAATTATAATAACACAGATATATATGATATTCAATTTATTTTCATCATTTTTAACAGTTACACTAGATAAAAATATAAATTATACAAAATATAACAGATATGGAGGAGCAATTAGCGGTGCTTAAATTTTTTATATCGTTTGCAACAAAACTCTCTATATACCCATGTATAATAAATTTTAATCTTAATTCATCCTATGTCTTAGTCTATTTAATATATAACAGATATTACGATTCTTTTATTACCATAATTTTATCCAAAAATGTAATATTAAGTTTTCAATTCGCCTCCTCACACGGAGGGTGACCGATGATTTTAGAGCGATGGAAATGGTAGAGGAGATTTCAATCCACACCCTCGCGTGGAGGGTGACCGTAATATCTGGGACACTCGGCAGATTGATTCCCATTTCAATCCACACCCTCGCGTGGAGGGTGACTTGCTCAGACAGAACAGCAGATTTACCAAGTCGGAATTTCAATCCACACCCTCGCGTGGAGGGTGACGGAATGGTACAAAACAAACACTCATCTTGCAAAAGATTTCAATCCACACCCTCGCGTGGAGGGTGACGGCGTGTCTAGTGCATACTTGCCCATGACGTAGCGATTTCAATCCACACCCTCGCGTGGAGGGTGACTCTCCCGTTTGCGGTTTCTTTAATTTGATCGTTTCATTTCAATCCACACCCTCGCGTGGAGGGTGACTTGACATAAGCGAAAACGCTGCATACAGATGGAACATTTCAATCCACACCCTCGCGTGGAGGGTGACGCCAGGGATTTTCGGCAGTTAGTGCGGGCATTGCAATTTCAATCCACACCCTCGCGTGGAGGGTGACCCTTATCCATAGCTGCTTCAAACTTCTGGCGGTGTATTTCAATCCACACCCTCGCGTGGAGGGTGACATGGCCGGTTGTTATCCAATGACGAGGCTGTAGACATTTCAATCCACACCCTCGCGTGGAGGGTGACTATGTCCTGATGGGCATATATATTGACTATTGGAATTTCAATCCACACCCTCGCGTGGAGGGTGACCGGTGTGTCCGGCGCATACTTGCCCATGACATATCATTTCAATCCACACCCTCGCGTGGAGGGTGACCAGTCCTTCCTCTCCGAGTTGGTCAAGCGTGTGGGATTTCAATCCACACCCTCGCGTGGAGGGTGACGGAAATGGCCTTCAAACGTGGCGGCAATCCGACGATTTCAATCCACACCCTCGCGTGGAGGGTGACGGAATTGCCCTAAGATATGCACCTTTACAAAGTCAATTTCAATCCACACCCTCGCGTGGAGGGTGACGTAGCGGTTATTACCATTTTACGAATCTCGTCTGTATTTCAATCCACACCCTCGCGTGGAGGGTGACTTTTCTAATTTTTGTAAAGCCTACTTATGCCAATAATTTCAATCCACACCCTCGCGTGGAGGGTGACGCCAGGGATTTTCGGCAGTTAGTGCGGGCATTGCAATTTCAATCCACACCCTCGCGTGGAGGGTGACCCCGGCTTTTTGGTATCGCCGACGCAGGGCTTTGATATTTCAATCCACACCCTCGCGTGGAGGGTGACCTCGATTACCCTTATCCCTATCATCCGTTACTAGGATTTCAATCCACACCCTCGCGTGGAGGGTGACTCGACACTCACCTCCCGTATGATTGCATTGAGTCGATTTCAATCCACACCCTCGCGTGGAGGGTGACGCAAGGACTGTCTAAGATGGGATTGGGTAAACGTATTTCAATCCACACCCTCGCGTGGAGGGTGACCATGAATTAATCCATGCGTTCCTGCCATTTAAAGATTTCAATCCACACCCTCGCGTGGAGGGTGACTCGGCCAGGAGCCGCGGCCGCAGGGAGTTGACCATATTTCAATCCACACCCTCGCGTGGAGGGTGACTTAACGTGCCATATCGGTTAACATGGAGCTGCTATATTTCAATCCACACCCTCGCGTGGAGGGTGACACTGCTTTAAAAAGTATTTAGCCAACCTGCAAAAAATTTCAATCCACACCCTCGCGTGGAGGGTGACAAGAGATGCTTAATAACTATGGGATGAGCTTAAAAATTTCAATCCACACCCTCGCGTGGAGGGTGACATTCTTCATACCGGCGCACGTTTTCCGGATCGCGATTTCAATCCACACCCTCGCGTGGAGGGTGACGAGCCTTGAGCTCGTAGGGTATAAAGTTTTATAGATTTCAATCCACACCCTCGCGTGGAGGGTGACTGCAACACAACGACAGCAAAGCCCCTAAAAATACATTTCAATCCACACCCTCGCGTGGAGGGTGACCACTTTATCGACACCAGCCAGATTTGCACCATTAAATTTCAATCCACACCCTCGCGTGGAGGGTGACCTTAGGACGGTTATTGTTTAGTGCTCTTTTCAACTAATTTCAATCCACACCCTCGCGTGGAGGGTGACCCACACGCCATGTGCCTTCATGCCCTTTCTGTGAAATTTCAATCCACACCCTCGCGTGGAGGGTGACTAAACGTACTCCGGGTCCGCGGCTCCGCTAAACTATTTCAATCCACACCCTCGCGTGGAGGGTGACTCATAGGATCGTCATGGTGGCCGCGGCGCAAGTCGATTTCAATCCACACCCTCGCGTGGAGGGTGACTCAAATGCGCCGACAGCCGGCAAAGTGGCAAGCGATTTCAATCCACACCCTCGCGTGGAGGGTGACCCTTGGACCTGCCCAAAGCGGCGGCAAACAAAGAAATTTCAATCCACACCCTCGCGTGGAGGGTGACTACAATGGTATAACCGTTATGCATTGATACTGTGATTTCAATCCACACCCTCGCGTGGAGGGTGACATCCAGAAGACCATTCGCCGGAAGCGCAAGACAAATTTCAATCCACACCCTCGCGTGGAGGGTGACAGGATTTGACGATGGCGCAATTCCGGGACATCAACATTTCAATCCACACCCTCGCGTGGAGGGTGACTTGCGTGGCTTTTGGAAAACTTGCCGAACGATTAGGATTTCAATCCACACCCTCGCGTGGAGGGTGACTTGGACAGCTACGTCGCCAGCAGCGGCAGCACGCTATTTCAATCCACACCCTCGCGTGGAGGGTGACGCTGATTCGTGGGGAGGCTGTAAAATACCGCAATATTTCAATCCACACCCTCGCGTGGAGGGTGACACGGTATAATGTAACCAAACAAAGCAAACAGGAGATTTCAATCCACACCCTCGCGTGGAGGGTGACCATTTGATGTGCTGCATAATCGGGTTGGACTGGGCATTTCAATCCACACCCTCGCGTGGAGGGTGACGAAATGGCTTGTTGGGATTTATCGCGATCTGAAATTTCAATCCACACCCTCGCGTGGAGGGTGACGCCGAGGCGACGGCTGTCGTGTCTACGCCGTCGGCATTTCAATCCACACCCTCGCGTGGAGGGTGACGACATAACCAAAATCACCCATGAAGCAGTGAAACATTTCAATCCACACCCTCGCGTGGAGGGTGACATCGTAAGATCTCCGGACGCGCCGACGGCCTGCATATTTCAATCCACACCCTCGCGTGGAGGGTGACCAGAGATTGCCGCCTCTGCGCCGGAACGTCTTACCATTTCAATCCACACCCTCGCGTGGAGGGTGACTTAAAGGACTCTTGGATAAGCCCCAGTTGCACCTGATTTCAATCCACACCCTCGCGTGGAGGGTGACGAGCTGGGCTACGGACCGATTAAAGCCGCATTTGATTTCAATCCACACCCTCGCGTGGAGGGTGACTCACAACCGAACCACTACCACATGATTTTGCTATATTTCAATCCACACCCTCGCGTGGAGGGTGACAGCTACATTTGGTATCTCTTACTCCTAAACATAGCACATATAGAATCCTATACAACTTTATCCAGCTGATTTGCTGAAAATCGCCGTCTATTTTGACAGCATATTACTTGTTTGAGTGCGAATCTTCCTGATATATATCCGATGCTTACGATTCGCACAGCCTATTTCTATCGCTGGAAAGCCGCTACAGAATCAACGGGCCTTCTATATCATATCGTTTGTCGACGCCGATGGATTCTACGGTCTTTTTATAGTGTTTCCCGAGGCGATAGAAACGTAAGTTATCGACAGATTCGTCAATCACCTCATGTAATTGGTGTTTCAGCTGCAAGTATTGTCCTTCGTCTACTTCGCACTCAAATACAGAGTTCTGAACGCGCTGCCCATAGTTTAAACAGATTTTAGCAGCCGTCCGCAGACGGCGTTTTCCTGCCGCTGAATTTGTACTGATATCGTACGAAACTAAAATATACATTTCGTCTGCCACCTCGCTTCCTGCTATTTCCAAAGAAAGGGCGGATAGGCATCCAAATCGTTTCGCAAAAACCGGGCTAATAACGAAGCCTGTATAAACGGAACTAATCCCCAGGAAATTTTTTCCTTTATATAGGGATGCGTCAATTCTTCTTTTTTGCGTTCCTGCCACTTGGCAATCACTTTCTTGCGCCCCGATTCATTCAGCATGACCGCCCCGTTGCTCTCGGCGTCGAAGTCTCCGGCATCGACGACCTTTTTATTGATCAGGGACAGGACAAAGCGGTCCGCAACGGGAGCCCGCAATTCTTCCACCACATCCAGAGCCAGCGAGACACGGCCCGGCCGGTCAGCGTGCATAAATCCGGCATAAGCATCCAGACCGACCGTCTCCAACGCGCTGGCTACGTCGTTGGACAACACGGCGTATATAAAGGACAGAAGGGCGTTGACGCGGTTCAAGGGCGGCCGGCGCGAGCGAATGCCAAAGGTAAAATCGTCTTTCTGATTTAAAATCATGTCGTCAAAACAGGAAAAATACAAAGCCTGAGCGCTGCCTTCAAAGCCTCTCAGCGTATCCAAAGCAGACGCGCCCCGAACCTTTTCCAGCATATCCGTCAGCTGCTGGGAACAATCTTGCAGACGCCTGCCGTCCAGCCGGTGCTCATACTGCCGAATATATCGTTCCATGACCCATTTTTCGTTGTATATTTTAGCCGCAATGATGTTGCGGACAATATCCAATGATTGGGCCGGATCATCGGCTACGCGGTACTGCGTCCGCCGCAGCAGGATATTTCCCTTGCTGCTTCCCTGAATCCGGGCCATAAGGCGTCCCTGCGGCGACATGTAGGCAATGCCGATTCCGTACGCCATGCACCGTTCCATGAGCTGCGGGCTCATCCCCAAATACGTAAACAGTACGATGTCCTGCAAATTATGGAGGGGATAGCGGGCCAATGTCTTCTGCTGCTCCCGGATGACGATATTCGCTCCCTGCGTCGCTAAATACACGTCGGGCTTCGTGATGTACAATGTATTTAGTAGCTTTCTCATTCTCCCAACATCCTCTCTACGTACGATCGGGCCGATTCTAATTTCTGCAGTCCCGGAAGGCAGATATCCTGCAGCGAACAAGCCCGGCACTTTGCGCTTTTCCGCGCCTTCGGCGTATATCCCTGCCGGTAATACTTATTCATTTCGGCAGTCATATTCCTGACCGTTGCCCGCAGCTCGTCCGTAAATTCGACTTTCTCCCGTCGGCGCGTTTCAAAGTAAAATACCGCACCTTGGGAGACGCGGACTTCCATCATTTCTTCCAGGCACATAGCCTGAGCCGTAAGCTGCAGTATGTCGCTTTCTATCGTCTTCGGCTTCCCGCGCTTGTATTCCACGGGGTATACGATAAAGCGGGCATCGTATTTGCTGAAGTAAGCTCCGCCCTCGTCTTCTATCAGCTCTACAGCGTCGCACACGCCTTGTATTCCCAACTCGTGAGATACGACAGGCAAGGAGCGCAGCACGCGCTTCTTGCCCATCTTTTCATCGCTCAGCCCTTCATCTACCAATGTATGCTTAATCGCTCCGTCGACGGTAAAGTAGTTTTCCGCCCATTGCTGCTCAATGTGGATGAGGGCCCATTGCCGGCGGCAGAAAGAAAAATGCTGCAGGCCGGCAAGCTGCAAATATTCAGTTTCGTTTCGTTGTCCTACGTTTTTCATCATATACCGTCTTCAATTTCTAATGTCAGACCCTTTTGCCGATACAGGTTGAACCGGTCTTCATCTACAGACACGGCGTAATCAGAGAAATCATGGACTTTTTCATCGGCCTGAGCCTGCACCTGCACGAGTTGATGAATCTTCGCCGACGAGGCAATTCCCAAGGCATTGGGATGAACAAACCAATACAATTTCTCTACGGTCATGCTGCCTTCGGGACGAGCTGACGACATATCATTTTCAAACAAGGACAACAGAGCCTGCCGAATCAGCTGGGCGTCCTCGTCGGAAAAGCCTGTCCGCTGCGCAAAATAACAGTTCATGCTTCCTGTAATCTTATATACGCCGAAATCCACAAAATGCTTCGTTCCCATCGTATCGGCCGACCGCTTTCCATTTTCCGAAGCCTTACCGTTTGTGCTTCTCGTAATCTGCATGGTAATCACATCGACAGGCGACAGGCTTTTGCCCAGGCTGACCGACACGGGACCCCGGATACCCAACGACTGATTTTTTTGGAAGGTCATGACCTGGCCGAAGCTCCGCACGTCGATCCACCGTTGGCATGCCGCCGCGGCGACTTCTTCATCGCCCTGCTTTGATGTAAAATGAGCCTTATACCGTTCTTCTAATGACTTGCAGGTATCATCTATCCGATCGTTGGCCTGTACGAAAATTTCCTGTCCCATGTCCTGCAGCCTGTTGCGTATTTTTCGCTTGATGCAGACATCGGATATTTCTCCATAACCTTCATAATCGGTACGAGGCATGTTGCCCAACAAGGGATCGCCGTTAGGATTTGCCTGCCGTACCGATACAAACAACACAAAATCTATTTTCTTCGTCAAGCTGCTCATACCGCCGTTCCTCCTTCTTGCCGCTGCGCGTCAGATGTTTCGTCTTTTTTCGTATAAAATTGCTGCTGCTGATAATAATAGCCTAATATGAAATCGGAATTGGCTGTCTTCTCATGATGCTGCCCGTCTCCTTCATATTCCATAATTTCAGTATACAGCTCAGCCAATATCTTCTCAAAATAGACCTTGTATCCCGGCTTCTGCTTGCTCAGGATAGCCTTACAATACTGAGTCCGCTCTTCTAAAATAGGAATCGTCCGATACGGGCGGTGTATCATGGAGGACCACAAGCGCGCCGCGTTGGTAACCCGCAGATTGGAGTTTTCCTTTTTCTTTTCTTCGCCGCCGCTCTTACTTTCCAAGGCCGCCGTTTCCATTTTTTCATACACGGACAACAATCGCCCGTAGGCAAAGCTTCGCTTGTCCATACGCAGTATCGCTCCTTTATTTTTCAATACGGGAATCTTCTGATCCCACATCCCATGATCCCAATAATATTTCTTGATGATGCCGCAGCCCATCAGCAGGGCCTGGGGCCAGTATTTCCTATAAGACTGACGGTTCGTAAGGCGGAAAAACGCCGTTCGCATCATATCGGCCGGCAAGGGCTTTCTTTCCAGGATACAGGGCAGCAGCCGCTCAATAGCCGCCCGCCGCACCTTATCGTTCGCGCAGATAATCCCCTTCTCCGTTTCCTGGCCGTACAAGAAATGGACGACCGAGTACACCGACGGCGTTTTTAACACGAAGGATTTCTTTTTTGCCGACCATCCGGGCCATTTCATGCTTTCGTACCAGGCCTCGGCCCGCTGCTTTATGTCGGCCTTGGGAAACGCGCGGAAATACTTTACGGCCATCCTGCCGTTATTAACCTTTTCCAGTACGAGAACGCAGAAGTAGTTATCGAAAATCTCGTCTCCGGCATCTTTTTTGCCGGCAAAATACTGGGCGATGGTCTTGCTATCTTTCCCGTGCAGCACCTCTTCTTCCGTTCGCCGTAGGGGTACAGGCTCTGCGGCGATTTCTCCCATGACGACGCTTTCGAGGATATCATCTCGCTCCTCTTCTTCCATATCCTTCATGATCGGAGCACCGCCTAGAGGCAAATCTCCGGTCATCCACGAAACGACGTTGGCGCCGCCGCCGATATACTCGCTGTACCGCTTCGTATCCAATAAGTATTTCAGCATGTTATGAATTCGCTGCGACGTTTCATAGCCCAGGTGAAAGACTTGCTCCCCCTTGGTAAAACGCCCTATGTACGCTTCCTTATGATTGCTGATTCCTATCAGCTTCGCCGTACCGACGACGCCGCGATGGGACGACACGCAGTACATGGGAAGGCCGGAAACGTCGCATGTTTCTACAGGCTTATCGCAGTTTGTATACTGTACGTAGTCTATAAAAAATCGATGGAGCTCCCGATTCTGCGAAACCGATACGGCTCCGTCGTTGTGTTCTACGGCAAAGGTAATAAACAAATCTTCCAGAGAAATTTGCCGTGTTTTACCTTTCCCTTTTTCTTCTTCCTGCCAGGAAACGACGTCTCCTTCGATGTCATAGGCCTGCTCGCCGCAGCAGATTTGGACCGTACGCAGCACGTCCCGTCGGACAGTCTCCGACATGAGGTAGGTATATATACTTTGGAAATCGTCATTACGATGGCATTGCTCATACTCCCATAGATCCTGAAGCTGTTTCATGTATAAGCCGTGGCGGGCGCCCTTCTTTTTTTCTACAGGCGCAAGATAGGAAAACTCGTCGCACAGAAAATGGGGGCAGTCGTTGGCCGTGCGGATGAGAGAGCCCTCCGACACGGGAAAGACCGTATATTCACCCTTTGTCAAAAAGCGGCCCTGCAAAAACATCCCGTCCCGGCTGATAGTCAGCTGCACGATATCTTCACCCCGGCTCTGGCGGCTCGAGTGGTACAGCGGCAGCAGCATAGGCTCTGATTCTTTCCACACGTCGACTAATCCCGCTGCTTCAGCAGCGTTATACGTCTGAAGCAGCGCCTGAAGCAGATTCATCGGCCATTCCTCCCTCCTCGTCATATAGGTTCCATTGTTCGTCAACGGGCATATACATGTCCTCCGTAAATTCTTTTACATGATAATCATGGAGTTCATGGCGGATCCGGCATTCTTCCGGCCGTATAAATGTAATGACCCCGTCGTCCATAACGATCGGCGCAAACTGCGAATACAGCGTGCCGGCAAGGCTTCCCTTTTTCATCCGCTCCTGATAGGAAAAGGAATGGAACATGATGCCGAAGGATATCTTTCCCGAAAAGGGCGTCGTCAGCCCTTCGTATTCGCTGGCCCGCAGCCGTTCTACTTCGCCGATGCACTCCCTCGTCCCCAGGAAGATATCGTGCCGTCCGCCGCGTTTCATCGAGCGCAGCAAGATTTGTTCGTGCTTCTTTTCATTTCGGTCCTTCGCCATATCCGGCCGATCGGCCCACTCAAAATGAAATTTCACGGCATAGGCCACGTCTTTTAAATACGTGTAATAACTCAAATCTTTATCCCCATTCACCATGGGTACGAGTATGTTTTTCGTCTCCGTCTGAATCGGTTTCAATACTTTGACTTCGTCGACTACATACCGCAGCGTCGGCTTCCAATACACGGCTTCGACGATGCCCTGCAGCGCCTGGGCCGTCGGGACTTGGTAGGTAAATTTTTCCCCGTTCGCCTTGCTCATCGGGTCGGTGAACAACGCATAGGGGCCGCTTATCTTCATGTAAAATGGGTTGGATTGAAACATAGATCTTTTCTCCTTATGCAAGTTAAAAAATGAGTTCACTCCATTCTCCCTTCGTCAAGCCAAACTCTTCGTCGTATCCTTCTGGATCCAGCAGGTATATTCCCAGCTCGGGTATGACCTGCACGTATTCTTTCATATCGTACATGCCGACGGTATATCGCTGCAGCTTCTGCAGCACAGGCTTCAGCGCAGCGAAATCCGGACGGCCGTCGTCACCGATTAATGCAAAGACTTCGTCTATCAGCTCCTCGTTCTTATACGGAACGATGACTGTCTTTTCCTTGTTATCGATAAGCTGGAAGGCGTCCGCCGCCGTTTTAAACCGCTGCCTCAGAAGATACGGAGCAGAGGAGCCATGTCCTATGCGGTATTGCGCTGCCATATCCCGATTTTCAGACAGCATCTGCAGCAGCGTCTGGGAAAACGGGCCGTCCTGCACCGGATAGTCCAGAGCTTGCCGATTCTTCTGATATAAACGCCGAAAATATTCGTCTAAGCACGCCCCTATATCCAGCGCTTCTTCTTCGCCCTTCGATCCATATACCTTGCGCAGCGCTTCCAGAGAAGCCTCCCGTTCTTTCTGCAGAACGGGCATTTTTTCCAGCGTTTCATCCATATACATAAACAAATAGACCCGTCCGGGGGCCTTCCGTTTTCCATCGCGGTTGCACCGGCCGCCGGCCTGCAGCACGCCGTCCAGGCTGGTCAACGAACGGTATACGACGTCAAAGTCAATGTTAACGCCTGCGGCAATTAGATTGGTACTCACGCAAATCAACGGCGTCTGCCTCGAGCCGTCCCGCAGCTTCTGCAATTCCTCTTTCATGCGCGTAATGCGCTCTAGTCGATGGGCCGCGCATAAATTCGTCGTCAAATACCAGCATTCCCCAGGCCGGTCATGCTCGTCGAGCCAATCGGCTATCGCGTTGTATACTTTGCGTACGGCCTTTTTCGTATTGACGATAATCAACGCGCTCTTTTCCTGCTCCAGCTGCGTCATGACATGGGCGACGAGCTGTTCCGTAGATAAAAACTGTGTAAATCGCTCGCCCAAAAGAGAATAAAACTGAGCCCGCGCAAAAACTGGCGCTGCCATGAGACTCCCGTCGACTAACGCGACGGGACTTCCCTTTTCGTCCTTTTCATATATGCAGGGGTAGTTCAAACTCCCTTCATCGTCCAAGCCCGGCGGAGTCGCCGTACAGTGAATAATCGTCGCGCCCATCATATGGGTCAGGAAATTCATCATTAAGTTATACACATGTACGCACGTCACTGGGAGAGACTGTATTTCATCGATGATGATGACGGAGCGTATCAGCTTGGAAAACCGCCTCAAGCACGCCGACTGCCCTTTGAACAGCGTATTGCTGAGCTGTACCAGCGTCGTCAGTATAACCGGCGATTCCCAGCTTTCCCGCAGATATTCGGCACCGTCGTATTCGTCCTCTTCTCCCTCGAAACCGTCGGAGACGACGCTACTGTGATGCTCCAGCACATGTTCCTTTCCGATGATATCCTGAATATCCTTGGCGTTTTGTTCCAACACGGACAAAAACGCTGTCGCATATATGATTCTCCGGTCGTGGAATGTACGGGCGTGATGCAGGGCATAGCGAAGAGAGGCGTTCGTCTTGCCCGCCCCTACTGGCAGCGACAGCTTGTAACAGCCATCTTTTGTCTTCACTGCTGCCGCATACACTTCATCAGCCATTGCCGTGCGTACTTGGTTCAGTAAAGACGGATTCTTGGCTTGATGAAATTGGTCATATAGATGTTCTACGTTGCCGCTCATTTGCTTCCAAACAGCGTCTAATTCATCTTCTTCGTATACGTGATGTTTTTCTTCCATGGCCCAGTTCGCCGCATCATATACATCTGCTTCCTTTAATATGCTCGTCAATAACCGTACAGTAGCGCCGAAATAAAACAAGCTGGCCTGACGCCGACTGGATGCATCCTGCGTGACGGCTTTTCCCGATTTCCCGATCATGCGATGAATGGCTTTATGCCAATCCATCCATTCAGCAAACCCCTTCTGATACAACTGAAAAAGGGATGTCTTAAACCATTTTACAGCCCAGCCGTCCAATACATGGATAAAGGATGTCAGCTCTTCATGCGCTAAGATAAGGCGCTCATTTTCTTTCAGCCTCTTTTCTGTCCAGCAGCAGACAGAACCGTCTTCCATTTCCTTGAGCACGTCGTACAATCCATGATGAGCCAGAATAGGATATATGAGGAATTCATTATATATGCTGTACCATCGATACGTATCAGCAGGTACGGAATTCTTTACATAGTTATACAATACATACTGGACATAACAAGCTCCGACGCCGGCGTGATCTCCGCCCGACGCCGCTTCGCCGCGGATATATTTCTGCCAATCACGATTTACCTTTCCCGCATCATGAAGAAGGCCGATAAGAATGCAGACAGATTCCAGCCCAAGAGACTTACCTATACGAGCCATATACTCAGCCGTATTCCTCGCGTGGTCTTTTATATACTGCCCTTTTTTCAGTTCTGCATCCCAGTGCGCCAGCAGCAAATCCCATTCGATATCCATAGCGTCCCAATCCTAAAAAATAATTAGCTATACCTATATATTCCGTTTCACTTCTATATGATTGATTATACCATACCTTCAAGATAGATACCTAATAAAAAATATCTACATATGGTATTTTGATTTATTATGTGGCGAATTTACAATACAAGTGCAACACCTATAAAAAATGACACATAGGTTTCTGATATAATAATGCTACCAAACAAAATCTATATCTCGGAGGAAACCTATGTGCCACTATCATCATCTTACTCTAT
>NZ_NQXW01000078.1:0-346 GCF_002287425.1 Megasphaera sp. ASD88
GCGGGCTTAACTGCTGTGTTCGGCATGGGAACAGGTGGATCCCCGCAGCTATCGCCACTGAATTTTCCTAAGGGCCCGTGCCCTTACAACTGCATAAAACGAACTTCCTTAACGAGCCTCCGCTCTGCTTACGGTCTTCTTTCCTCAGAACCTGCTTCCAGATTCCCTCACCCGCTCCCTTCGGGAGTAAGTGATTCAGTCGGTTTTATGCGTCGCTTCCGCTCCTTTAAAACCGCTTCTCTACTTAAGTCAAGCCCTCGGTCTATTAGTACCGGTCCGCTCCGTGCATCACTGCACTTCCACTCCCGGCCTATCTACCATGTCGTCTTCATGGGACCTTACTTGC
>NZ_NQXW01000079.1:0-298 GCF_002287425.1 Megasphaera sp. ASD88
ATGACCTTATTTGACAACGAAACGAGCCGTCCCCTGTTGGCGCAGAAGACGGCTCATATATAAAAAACTGTAACCATGGGTATTGTAACACAAAGGAGTGCCATATGTCAGTAAAAATCAGAAGTTTGGAAGTAGAAAATGTAAAACGGGTAAAAGCTGTCACGCTTATGCCGACGGAAACCGGCCTGACGGTCATCGGCGGCAACAACGGCCAGGGCAAGACCTCTGTGCTGGATGCTATTGCCTGGGCCTTGGGCGGCGATAAGCTGCGGCCGTCGGACGCCCAGCGGCGCGAAAG
>NZ_NQXW01000080.1:0-255 GCF_002287425.1 Megasphaera sp. ASD88
ACGGACCAATGGTGTACCAGTCATGCCGCCAGGTGTGCAGCTGGGTAGCTACGTCCGGGACGGATAAACGCTGAAAGCATCTAAGCGTGAAACCAGCCTAAAGATGAGGTTTCTCATTGTGAAAGCAGGTAAGGTCCCATGAAGACGACATGGTAGATAGGCCGGGAGTGGAAGTGCAGTGATGCACGGAGCGGACCGGTACTAATAGACCGAGGGCTTGACTTAAGCAGGGAGCCCTGTTTGAAGGAGCTGAGA
>NZ_NQXW01000081.1:0-254 GCF_002287425.1 Megasphaera sp. ASD88
CGTTCCAGAAGCCTATGTGCAAGCTGTTTTTGCAGAACTAAATCGCCGTCCCCGAAAATGTTTAGGATACAAAACGCCATACGAAGTACATTACTCTAAAAAGTTGCACTTAGCTTGACAATTCGCCGTATAATGAAATCACCACAATCTCACGCAAAGGAGTCCTTCTCATGAACATTATACAACAGATTCTTTCTCTCAGTACAGACTTTTTCAACACAAATATGGAATCGTTAGTAACGGGCCAGGCGTCC
>NZ_NQXW01000082.1:0-249 GCF_002287425.1 Megasphaera sp. ASD88
GCGGGCTTAACTGCTGTGTTCGGCATGGGAACAGGTGGATCCCCGCAGCTATCGCCACTGAATTTTCCTAAGGGCCCGTGCCCTTACAACTGCATAAAACGAACTTCCTTAACGAGCCTCCGCTCTGTTTACGGTTCCTTCCTCAGAACCTGCTTCCAGATTCCCTCACCCACTCCCTTCGGGAGTAAGCGACTCGCTCCTGTTTGTGCGTCGCTTCTCAGCTCCTTCAAACAGGGCTCCCTGCTTAAG
>NZ_NQXW01000083.1:0-239 GCF_002287425.1 Megasphaera sp. ASD88
GAAACGGTGAAATCCGAAGGTATGTCTGTGGTTGACGAAGACGGCAATACGACGTTCCAAGTCTTGTCGAACGGCGACGTAACGGCGCATGCCGTGACAGCGACGACAGTAACGGGCGGCACGATTCAGAATGCTGATGGCAGCTTCAGTGTAGACGCCAACGGCAATGTAGATGCGGAAACGGTGAAATCAGAAGGGATGTCGGTCGTCGATGAAGACGGCAATACGACATTCCAAGT
>NZ_NQXW01000084.1:0-237 GCF_002287425.1 Megasphaera sp. ASD88
TCATCTTGCCGTCAATGGTTACGTTATCCGTAACGTTTCCGTCTTCGTCTACGTCATACATCACTGCGCCTTTTGCCAGCGTATCGAGATTGCCTTGAACATCAAGGAGTTGTCCTTCCGTTGCTGCACGGTCTGCTACAATATCTTCTGCATTGCCAGACCATTCTGTATTTTCAAGGCCGGTTACGCTTGGTGCAGTTACACTCCCGGTTTCGTTTACATGGAAGTTATTGTTGC
>NZ_NQXW01000009.1:0-79198 GCF_002287425.1 Megasphaera sp. ASD88
TTCATCCGCACACGACGTTCAAAGCACAGGTATACGTATTGACGAAGGATGAAGGCGGCCGTCATACGCCGTTCTTCAACGGCTACCGTCCGCAGTTCTACTTCCGCACGACGGACGTAACGGGCGTTATCAAATTGCCGGAAGGCACGGAAATGTGCATGCCTGGCGATAACGTAAAGATGGACGTAGAACTCATTACGCCGATCGCTATTGAACCGGGCCTCCGCTTCGCTATCCGCGAAGGCGGCCGTACGGTAGGCGCAGGCGTCGTATCCGAAATCGAAGCATAATTCGCCGTAAGATTACGAGCAAATTAAGACATAGAAAGAGCTGCAAGCATTGGCTTGCAGCTCTTTTCTTTACCATGATTTTACAGAATAAATTCCATGCAAAATTGATTTGGCTCCCTGGAAAAAGTACGGAAAAACGTAGAAAAATCCTTGCATGCCCGCTCTTTTTGTAGTAAACTATCTAAGTACGCGACAACAGGGGATGCCCTGACTATGCGTAAAAAAAACTATGATATAGGATGTTGCCCGCCCTGCGGGGAAACTCCTATGGAGCAGTCTATTCTAAGAAATGGACGTTAGGAGGAATTAAGTAATGGCAAAACAGGAAAGAATCAGAATTCGCCTCAAAGCTTATGACCACAAGACGTTGGATCAGAGCGCGGCGAAAATCGTCGATACGGCGAAACGGACAGGTGCTATGGTATCTGGCCCGATTCCGCTTCCGACGGAAAAGAACATCTTCACGATTCTGCGTTCGCCCCACGTAAACAAAGATTCTCGTGAACAGTTCGAACTGCGTACGCACAAACGCTTGATCGATATTCTCGAAGCTTCCAATAAAACTGTTGACGCTTTGATGAGACTCGACCTGCCGGCTGGCGTAGACATTGAAATCAAATTATAGGAGGAGGTGCGATTATGTCTAAAGCTATTTTGGGGAAAAAGTTGGGTATGACTCAGATTTTTACTGAAGAAGGCGCAGTCATCCCCGTAACAGTCGTCGAAGCTTCGCCGAATGTCGTTGTCCGCGTAAAAACCGTTGATACGGACGGATACAACTCCATTCAGCTGGGCTATGGCGAAATCAAAGAAAAACATCTGACAAAACCCGTTAAGGGTCAATTCGACAAAGCAGGCGTAGCTCCTGTTAAGTATCTTCGCGAATTCCGTTTGACAGATACGCCGGAATACACGGTAGGCCAAACTCTGGCAGCTGATATATTCGCAAGCGGCGATCTCGTCGACGTAATTGGCACCAGCAAGGGGAAAGGTTTTGCAGGTACCATCAAACGTCACGGCTTCCATCGCGGGCCAATGACTCACGGCTCTAAATCTCACCGTGAACCTGGTTCTCTCGGACCTATGATCAGCGGCGGTGGCGGTAAAGTCATCAAAGGTAAAAAACTTCCTGGACAAATGGGTGGTAATCAGGCAACGGTTCTTCATCTCTCCGTCGTAAAAGTCGACATGGATAAAAACCTTATCTTGATCAAAGGCGGTATTCCGGGTGCTAAAGGCAGCCTTGTCATGATCCGTGATACTGTAAAACCCCGCTAATTGTTGTCACACAGGAAGGAGGATAAATAATAATGCCAAAAGTAAGCACGTATAATATTGCCGGCGCACAGACCGGTGAAATCGAATTAAACGATAGCGTATTTGGCGTTGAAGTAAACGAAGCTGTCATGAGACAGGCCGTTCTTCGTCAGCTCGCTAACGAACGTTTAGGCACGCACTCCACGAAAACCAGAGGTTTGGTTCGTGGCGGCGGCAAGAAACCTTGGAAACAAAAAGGAACCGGCCGGGCCCGTGTAGGCAGCACCCGCAGCCCGTTGTGGGTTGGCGGCGGCACCATTTGGGGTCCCCATCCGCGCTCTTACGCTCAGAAAATGCCTCGCAAGGCAAGACGTTTGGCTGTTAAATCCGCTCTGAGCGATAAAGTAAATACGAATGAATTGTTCGTATTGGACGAAATCACCTTGGCAGCTCCGAAGACGAAAGAAATCGTCAACATCATCAACAACTTCAAGTTTGCCGGTGAAAAAGTTCTCTTCATTACGGATAATGACGAAATCGTCGCGCGCTGCGCCCGTAACATCACTGGCGTCAAAGCTGTTTCCACTGAAGGCGTGAACATCTTTGATTTGCTCCACCACACAAAATTGTTTGTCACAAAGAGCGCTGTAGCCAAGATTGAGGAGGTGCTCGCGTAATGATGATGCATGATATCTTGTTAAAACCGGTTATTACTGAAAAGACAACGATGATGATGTCTGATGGCAAATATACTTTCAGAGTACCGCTCCATGCCAATAAAATCGAAATCCGTAAAGCTGTTGAAGCTGTGTTCGGCGTAAAAGTAAAGAGCGTCAACACGATTCGTATGATGGGTAAATTCAAACGCATGGGCAAATATATCGGCAAACGCCCGGATTACAAGAAAGCCATCGTAACACTTCAGGAAGGCGAAACAATCGAATTCTTTGAAGGAGCTTAAGGGATAACGAAATAAAGGAGGAGGCACTACAATGGCCATTAAATCATTTAAACCGTATTCCGCCGGCCGTCGTTTCATGACTGTTTCGACTTTCGAAGACATCACGACGTCCAAACCGGAAAAATCCTTGCTGGCTAAAGTAAGCAGCAAGGGCGGTCGTAATAACAGCGGCAGAATGACAGTCCGTCATCAG
This sequence comes from Megasphaera sp. ASD88, assembly GCF_002287425.1. Lineage (NCBI taxonomy): Bacteria > Bacillati > Bacillota > Negativicutes > Veillonellales > Veillonellaceae > Megasphaera > Megasphaera sp. ASD88. The sequence goes on from NZ_NQXW01000009.1 coordinate 2,702, forward strand.
GGTGGCGGTCACAAACGCCGTTATCGTTTGATCGACTTCAAACGTATTAAAGATAACATTCCTGCAAAAGTAGCGACGATCGAATACGATCCGAACCGCTCTGCTAATATCGCCCTGCTGTTCTATGCAGACGGCGAAAAACGCTATATCATCGCTCCGAACGGCCTTAAAGTAGGCGACGTTGTTTACAGCGGCCCCGAATCGGATATCAAGATCGGCAACGCATTGCCCTTGGCTAATATTCCTCTCGGTACGTTGGTACACAACGTTGAATTGAAAATCGGCAAAGGCGGCCAGATGGTTCGCTCCGCCGGTGAATCGGCACAGCTCATGGCTAAAGAAGGCAATTATGCGCTGCTCCGTCTTCCTTCGGGCGAACTTCGTCAGGTCCATATCAAATGCCGCGCTACGGTAGGCGTAGTCAGCAATACGGACCATGAAAACATTACCGTTGGTAAAGCCGGCCGTTCCCGCTGGAAGGGCATCCGTCCGGGCAACCGCGGCGTCGTTATGAACCCGTGCGACCATCCGCATGGCGGCGGCGAAGGCAAGTCTCCTGTCGGCCGTAAACGTCCGGTTACTCCTTGGGGTAAACCTGCTTATGGCGTTAAGACTCGTGAATCTAAAAAAGCTTCCAATAAATTTATTGTGAAGAGACGTAAATAAGATTGTGGAAAGGAGATAATTAAGTGTCCAGATCCGTTAAAAAGGGCCCATTCGTAGCATTCCACCTGCTGAAGAAAATCGACGCTATGAATGAAGCTAATGAAAAGAAAGTAGTAAAAACCTGGTCTCGTGCATCCACGATTTTGCCTAGCTTCGTAGGTCATACGATTGCTGTTCACGACGGCCGGAAACACGTTCCTGTATATGTTACAGAAGACATGGTAGGTCATAAGTTGGGCGAATTTGCGCCGACTCGTACATTCAAAGGCCACGCTAAATCTGAAAAAGCAACGAAATAAGGGAGGTAACATCAATGGAAGCAAGAGCAATTGCTAGACATATCCGCATTGCCCCCCGTAAAATTCGAATCGTAGCTGATTTGGTTCGGGGCAAAAATGTAGGCGAAGCTTTCTCTATCTTGAAATTTACGCCGAAAGTCGGTTCCCGCGTAGTTGAAAAAGCACTGCGCTCCGCCGTAGCGAACGCGGAACACAACAACGACATGAATGTAGATAAATTGTATGTTTCGGAAATTTTTGTCGACCAGGACTCCACGATGAAACGTATTCATCCGCGCAGCCGTGGACAGGCTTTCAAGATTTTGAAACATTCCAGTCATTTGACTGTTGTCGTAAAAGAAAGAGCATAAGGAGGGAAACGTAGTGGGTCAAAAAGTTAATGCCCATGGATTTCGTGTTGGCGTTGTAAAACCCTGGGATGCGAAATGGTATGCTGAAAAGGATTATGCAACACTTCTGAATGAAGACGTAAAAATCCGTGAATTCTTAAAGAAACAGTTGTTCATCGCAGGCGTTTCTCGTATTGAAATCGAACGTTCTGCAAAACGTATCAAATTGATTATCCATACTGCTAAACCGGGCATGGTTATCGGCCGCGGCGGCGCAGGCATTGAAGATATTAAGAAAGCGCTGAAAGCTTTCACGACGAAAACTGTCGACGTTAACATCGCCGAAATCAAACAGGCTGAAATGGACGCAACCCTCGTTGCTGAAAACGTAGCCAGCCAGCTCGAACGCCGTATCGGCTTCCGCCGCGCTATGAAACAGTGCGTAGGCCGTACGATGCGCATGGGCGCTAAAGGCGTTAAAATTATGTGCTCCGGCCGTTTAGGCGGCGCTGAAATCGCTCGCAGCGAAAGCGTTCGCGACGGCTCCATTCCTCTGCATACGCTCCGCGCCGATATCGACTACGGCTTTGCCGAAGCTCATACGACATACGGCTGCATCGGCGTAAAATGCTGGATCTACAAAGGTGAAATCCTGCCGGAAGCTAAAAAAGCTCCGCAGAAAAAACACGAAGGGAGTGAAGCATAATGTTAATTCCAAAACGTGTTAAATATCGTAAACAGTTCCGCGGCCGCATGAAAGGTCAGGCTCAGCGCGGCAATAAAGTCGCTCACGGCGATTTCGGTTTGGTAGCAGCAGAACCGTCTTGGATTACAAACCGTCAGATCGAAGCTGCCCGTATTGCTATGACTCGTTATATCAAACGTGGCGGTAAAGTTTGGATTAAAATTTTCCCGGATAAGCCGATTACGGCTAAACCGGCTGGCACTCGTATGGGTTCCGGTAAAGGCGCTCCCGAATACTGGGTAGCCGTTGCTAAACCGGGCCGCGTACTTTTTGAAATGGGCGGTGTAAGCGAAGAAGTAGCTCGCGAAGCTATGCGTCTTGCAAGCCATAAACTGCCGATTAAAACGAAGTTTGTTGTTAGAGGTCAGGAATTAGGTGGTGAATAAAATGAAGGTTAAAGAAATCCGTGCTCTGAGCGCTGCCGAAATGGACGAAAAGGTGGTTAGCCTTAAAGAAGAATTGTTTAACCTCCGTTTTCAACATGCGACCGGCCAATTAGAAAATCCAATGCGTATCCGCGAAGTTAAAAAGACTATCGCCCGCATCAAAACGGTACAGCGTGAAGCAGAATTGAAAGCGCAGGCGTAAGATAACGTACTCGATTGGAATCTAAAAGGAGGTTACAAGCACAGATGGAAAGAAACGAACGGAAAATCCGCGTAGGTAAAGTTGTCAGCGATAAAATGGACAAAACCGTTGTTGTTGCTGTAGAATATAAGACGCAGCATAAGCTGTACAAAAAACCGATTATTTCGACTGTAAAATTCAAAGCGCATGATGAAAACAACGAATGCCATATCGGCGATATCGTACGCATCGAAGAAACCCGTCCCCTGTCCAAGCAGAAACACTGGAGAGTTGTGACGATCGTAGAAGCAGCTAAATAAGCTTGAATTAACTAGGAGGTTAAGCCATGATTCAGCAAGAAACTATGTTGAATGTTGCCGATAACACCGGTGCCAAAAAACTTTTGTGCATCCAGGTCATGGGTGGCTCATATCGTAAATATGGCAACATTGGCGATATCATTACAGCGTCTGTTAAAGATGCATCACCCGGTGGCGTTGTCAAGAAAGGCGACGTAGTAAAGGCTGTTATCGTTCGTTCTAAAAAAGGATTGCGCCGCGTAGACGGTTCGTACATCCGTTTCGACGAAAATGCAGCTGTCGTAATCAATAATGATAAAAGCCCTAAAGGCACTCGTATTTTTGGGCCGGTTGCCAGAGAACTGCGTGAAAAAGATTTCATGAAGATCATCTCCCTGGCTCCGGAAGTATTATAATCGGAGGAGGTGTTCTCGATGGGAAAAATGCACGTTAAGACAGGCGATACGGTTATCGTCATCGCCGGCAAAGAAAAAGGCAAAAAAGGCAAAATCATTGCAGCATATCCGAAAAAGGACCGCGTTGTAGTAGAAGGCCTTAATCTGGTTAAGCGCCATACGAAACCGAGTCAGAACAATCCTCAAGGCGGCATTATCACGAAGGAAGCAGCTATCCACGTTTCCAACGTTATGCTCGTAGATCCTGAAAGCGGCAAGCCGACCCGCGTCAGAACGGTTCAGCAGGCCGACGGTACGAAAGTACGCGTTGCCGTTAAGAGCGGCAAGAACATCTAATTGAGAAGGGAGGCCCTTGAGAAGTGTCCAGATTAAAAGATAAATATCTTTCCGAAGTCACTAAAGGCTTGCAGGAAAAATACAATTATAAAAATGTAATGCAGATTCCGAAGGTTACAAAAGTTGTCATCAACATGGCTGTTGGCGAAGCTGTTACCAACTCCAAAGCTTTGGACGCTGCTGTAAACGATATGACGATCATTTCCGGTCAGAAGCCGATCATTACGAAAGCCAAGAAATCCATCGCGGCCTTTAAAATCCGCGAAGGCATGAACCTGGGCTGCAAAGTAACGCTCCGCGGCGAACGGATGTATGAATTCCTCGATAAATTGATGAATTTGGCTCTGCCTCGCGTCCGCGACTTCCATGGCGTAAGCGCAAAGGGATTTGACGGCCGCGGCAACTACACCTTGGGCTTAAAGGAACAGCTCATATTCCCGGAAATCGAATATGATAAGGTCGATAAAGCCCGCGGTATGGACATCACCATCGTTACCACAGCTACGACGGACGAAGAAGGCCGCGATATGCTGACGATGATGGGTATGCCGTTTGAAAAGTAATTAAGGAGGATAACATACATGGCAAAGAAATCTATGCTTGAACGTGAAAAGAAACGTGAAAAAATGGTTGCCCGCTATGCAAAGCTCCGTGCTGAACTGAAAGCTAAGGGCGACTATGAAGCGCTTTCTAAGTTGCCGGCCAACTCGTCCCCGGTACGCCTGCACAACCGTTGCAAAGTAACCGGCCGTCCTCACGGTTATATGCGTAAGTTCGGCATCTGCCGCATTACATTCCGTGAACTGGCTTACAAAGGACAGATTCCTGGCGTTAAAAAAGCCAGCTGGTAATGTATTTCACGAAGGGAGGTTTTTAGACAATGGCAATGACCGATCCGATTGCGGATATGCTCACCAGAATCCGTAACGCCAATTCGGCTTATCATGAAAAAGTAGAAATGCCCGCTTCCAAGATGAAGGCCGCTGTCCTCGAAATCTTGAAAGAAGAAGGCTTTGTTAAGAATTATGAATCCGTAAACGAAGGCAAAACGCTGAAAGTTACGTTAAAATATGGTTCCAATAGAGAAAAAGTAATTACCGGCATCAAGAGAATTTCTAAACCGGGCCTGCGCGTATACGCCGGCAAAGAAGAACTGCCCCGCGTTCTCGGCGGTTTGGGAATCGCTGTTATTTCTACGTCCCAGGGCGTTATGAGCGATAAAAAAGCTCGTAAACTCGGCTTGGGCGGCGAAGTTATCGCTTACGTCTGGTAATATTTGGAGGTGTCAATATGTCCCGAGTAGGTAGAATGCCTATTGATATCCCGGCAGGCGTAAATGTCAACCTCGATGGCCACGTGATTACCGTCAAAGGCCCGAAAGGCGAACTCACTCGTACGCTTCACCCGGATATGAAAATTACAGTTGCTGACAACGTCATTACTGTAGAACGTCCGTCTGACGAAAAAGAACATCGTGCCCTGCACGGCTTGACCCGCGCTCTCGTTGCCAACATGGTAACAGGCGTTACGACAGGCTTTAAGAAAGAATTGGAAATCGTCGGCGTTGGTTACAGAGCACAGATGAAAGGCAAGAAACTGGCCTTGACTCTTGGCTTCTCCCATCCCCTCGAATTAGACGCTCCGGAAGGCGTTACGGTCGAATGCCCGACGGCAACGACGATCGTCGTATCCGGCGCTAATAATGAAACTGTCGGCGAATTCGCTGCTAAAATCCGCGGCTATCGCCTGCCTGAACCGTACAAAGGAAAAGGTATTCGCTACGCTGGCGAACATGTACGTCGTAAAGCCGGCAAAGCTGGTTCGAAGAAATAATTAACGTAAGCTTATCATAGAAAGGAGTGAATTCCTTGAAATCCAGTAAGAATGCAATTCGCTTGAAACGTCATTGGCGCTTGCGCAAACACATCAACGGTACGGCTGAACGTCCTCGTCTGAATGTTTTCCGCAGCCTTTCCAATATTTATGCTCAGGTCATCGACGATACGAAGGGCGTTACCTTGGTTTCCGCCAGCTCGTTGGATCAGGAAATTAAAGCTCAGAACGTCAGCGGTGGCAATGCTGAAGGCGCAAAATTAGTTGGCGCATTAGTTGCAAAACGTGCTCTTGAAAAAGGTATCACGACGGTCGTATTCGACCGCGGCGGTTATATTTATCATGGCCGTGTTGCCGCTCTTGCTGAAGCCGCTCGTGAAGCTGGCTTGAAATTCTAATCAAGGAGGAAATAACACATGGCAAAAGTTGACCATGCAGGTCTCGAATTACAAGAAAATGTCGTATTCATCAACCGTGTTGCTAAGGTAGTTAAAGGCGGCCGCCGTTTTTCCTTCAGTGCGTTGGTTGTTGTCGGCGACGGCAACGGCAGAGTCGGCGCAGGATTAGGTAAAGCCGGCGAAGTTCCCGAAGCTATCCGCAAAGGTGTTGAAGACGCTAAAAAACATTTGGTAACTGTTTCCTTGAAAAACGGTTCCATTCCCCATCCGATTACAGGTGTTTTCGGCGCTGGCAAAGTATTCCTGAAACCGGCTGCCGAAGGTACTGGAGTTATTGCAGGCGGTCCTGTACGTGCCGTATTGGAATTGGCTGGCGTCCGCAACATCCTTACAAAATCCATCGGTTCTTCCAACCCGAACAACATGGTTCAGGCTACGATCGAAGGCTTGAGCCGTTTGAAGGATGTCAACAAAGTTGCTGAACTCCGTGGCAAAACTGTAGAAGAAATTTACGGTTAATAAGGGAGGATACACAAGATGGCTCAAGTAAAAGTTACGCTCGTAAAGAGTCTCGCAGGCCGTCCTGGCGACCAGCGCGCAACTGTCGTTGCCCTGGGTCTCCACAAGACGAATTCCAGCGTAGTAAAAGAAGTAACCCCGCAGATCAAAGGGATGCTTCATAAAGTAGAACACTTAATCAAAGTAGAAGAAATCTAAGATAGAAGGAGGTGCGCTGAATTGAAACTTCATGAAATGAGTATTGTTCCTGGTTCCAAGAAAAAACGCAATCGCGTAGGCCGCGGTATTGGCTCCGGCAACGGCAAGACGGCCGGCAAGGGCATGAAGGGCCAGCTTTCCCGTAGCGGCGGCGGTAAACGCCCGGGCTTTGAAGGCGGCCAGATGCCTCTGTACCGTTTGCTCCCGAAACGCGGTTTCAAAAATATCTGGGCTAAACAGTATGCAGAAGTTAACGTTTCTGTACTGAATTGCTTTGAAAACGGCACGACGGTAGATCCTGTTGCATTGGTAGAAGCAGGTATTCTTAAAAACGTATGCGACGGTGTTCGTATCCTCGGCAACGGCGAATTGGAAAAATCCCTTACCGTTGTAGCGCAGGGCTTCACGAAATCGGCGCAGCAAAAAATTGAAGCAGCTGGTGGTAAGGTAGAGGTGATCTAAGGTGTTAGAGAACATCCAGAATGTGCTGAACGTTCCGGAGTTCCGGAAACGCGCAGTTTTCACCTTGATCATGTTCATTATTTTCAGACTAGGTGTCCACATCCCTGTTCCGGGAGTAGACGCCTCAGTCATTGAAAATCTTTTCAGCAGCGGCAACTTATTTGGCCTGTTGGATTTATTTTCCGGCGGCGCCTTGAGTAAGTTTTCTATCCTCGCTATGAGTATTACGCCGTATATCAACGCGTCCATTATCATGCAGCTCCTCACGTCGGTCGTTCCGACCTTTGAGCAATGGGCGAAGGACAATCAGGACGGCCGTGAAAAAATCCAGAAGGTCACCCGGTATGGCACGGTAGTCTTAGGTTTCATCCAGGCCTTTGCCATGAGCTATGCGCTGAAAGTAAACAACGCTTTCGTAAACGACAGCTGGGCCATGGTATTTATGGTAGCAGTGATTCTGACGGCCGGCACGTGTTTCCTCATGTGGCTGGGCGACCAGATTACGGCAGGCGGCATCGGCAACGGCATTTCGCTGATCATCTTCGCCGGTATCGTAGCGCGGTTCCCCGATGGCTGCATGACTGTATACAAATATATTCAGGCAGGTTCCATCAATATTTTCCAGGTGCTGTTGTTTGCCTTGATCGCCCTCTTCATGATTGTCGTAGTCATTGAGGTGACGCAGGGACAACGGCGCGTCGTTGTGCAGTATGCGAAACGGATTGTCGGCCGGAAGATGTACGGCGGCCATTCGACGCATATTCCTTTGAAAGTCAATCAGGCTGGCGTTATCCCCATCATCTTTGCCTCGTCCGTGCTGATGTTCCCGATTACGATTGCACAGTTCGTACAGAATGAAACGGTACAGATGATTGCCGGATGGTTTGCATGGGGTACGGTGACCAACACCATTATGTACGCCATTTTGATTATCTTCTTTACTTATTTTTATACCGCTATTTCGCTGAATATTCCGCAGCTTACGGAAAACATGCAGAAGTACGGCGGCTTTATCCCCGGTATTCGTCCGGGCCAGCCGACAGCTTTGTATATCGATAGAATTATGACGCGTATTACCTTGGCAGGTTCGTTCTTCCTCGCCTTCATCGCCATTCTGCCGAACTTCATCGGCTGGATTACGGGTATTGAAGGTGTGTATTTCGGCGGTACGGCGCTGCTGATTGTAGTCGGCGTTGCTATCGATACGATGAAGCAGGCCGAATCGTTGTTGCTCAACAGACAGTATCAGGGCTTTATGAAATGATAAGGGGGTAGTTTACATGTACATTCTTTTAATGGGGCCTCCGGGTGCCGGCAAAGGTACGCAGGCCGAACGATTGATTGAAAAATATGGTATTCCCCAGATTTCAACGGGCGATATGTTCCGAGCAGCTGTTAAAGAACAGACTCCCCTTGGTTTGGAAGCTAAGAAGTATATGGATAACGGTCAGCTCGTACCGGACGCCGTTACTGTCGGTATCGTAAGAGAACGCCTGGCAAAAGACGACTGCAAGAAAGGGTTTATCCTCGACGGATTCCCGCGTACGACGTCCCAGGCCGTATCCCTCGACGCGATTCTCAGCGATTTGGGCATTAAGCTCGACGGAGTCGTCAACATTTCCGTTCCTGATGAAGAACTGATTAAGCGGACGACAGGCCGTCAGATTTGCCGCTCCTGTGGCGCGACATATCATATTTCTTTTAAACCGTCTAAGGTAGAAGGCGTTTGCGATAAATGCGGCGGAGAATTGTATCAGCGCGACGACGATAAGGTCGAAACCGTTGAAAAACGTCTCAGCGTATATGCTGCTCAGACCAAACCGCTTATTGATTACTACAAAAATTCCAACTTGTACATCGAAGTCGACGGCAAGCAGGGGATGGATGCAGTCTTTGATGATATCGTAAAGAGCCTTGAAAAGAGTAAATAATTATGATTATTTTAAAGTCTAAACGGGAAATAGAGTATATTCGCGAAGCTGGTCGCATTACTGCCAACGCATTGCAGCTGATGAAAAAGCTGGCGAAGCCGGGCGTCACGACAGGCGAGCTGGATCAGCGTTGCGAAGAATACATCCGCAGCTGCGGCGCCTTTCCGAGCTGTAAAGGCTATTACGGATATCCGGCGACTATCTGCGCTAGCGTAAACGAAGAAGTCGTTCACGGTATTCCGGGCCGGCGCAAGCTAAAAGATGGAGATATAATCAGTGTTGACTTAGTTGTAAACAAAAATGGCTATCATGGAGACTCGACGGTGACGATTCCTATCGGTCACGTTGACCCGGCCGTTCTTCAGTTGCTTAAAGTGACGGAAGAATGTCTCTATAAAGGCATTGAGCAGGCAGTAGCTGGCAACCACCTGGGCGACATCGGGCATGCCGTTCAATCCTATGCCGAATCATTCGGTTACGGCGTTGTCCGCGATTATGTAGGACACGGCATCGGTACCGACATGCATGAAGAACCGGAAGTGCCGAATTATGGCGTTGCCGGTCACGGAGAACTCCTGGAACCGGGTATGGTTCTGGCCATTGAGCCGATGATCAACATGGGTACGGAAAAGGTCCGGCAGTTGAAAAACGGTTGGACTGTCGTTACCTGTGATAAGAAGCCGGCAGCCCATTTTGAACATACAGTAGCTATTACTGAAAACGGTCCGGAAATCCTGACCTTACCGGAATGATGGAGCGGATAGAGATACCTGTCTGCACAGTCGTTAAAAGCTGTGCGGGCAGAGATAAAGAGGGCCTGTATGTCGTTGTCGGCAAGTTGGATTATCCCTATGTATGGATTGCTGACGGTCGAAAGTACAAATTGGATAAGCCGAAGAAAAAAAATTGCCGGCATCTCCAGATAGTGGGAACGAGCGTATCCAGAGGAAACGCTGGTCCCCTGAGAATCAGCAATGAATGGATACGGTCCGTTTTGAACCGGGCCAAGATGGAATTGACCAGGGAGGGTACACATGTCTAAGGAAGATGTCATTGAAGTAGAAGGCGTCGTCGTAGAAGCACTGCCAAACGCTATGTTTAAAGTTAAGTTGGAAAACGAACACATCGTACTGGCTCACGTTTCCGGAAAAATGCGTATGAATTTTATTCGTATTCTTCCCGGCGACAGAGTTACGATGGAATTGACACCGTATGATCTGAATCGCGGTCGTATTACGTATCGCTTCAAGTAAGATTGTTTACGCAGGAGGTTAACTATGAAGGTAAAACCGTCAGTAAAGAAAATTTGCGAAAAATGCAAAATCATTAAACGCAAAGGCCGCGTTATGGTCATTTGCGAAAATCCGAAACATAAACAGAAACAGGGTTAATCGACAGGAGGTGGATGATTAGATGGCACGTATAGCCGGTGTGGATTTACCACGTGACAAACGAGTTGAAATTGGTTTAACTTATATTTTGGGGATCGGTCTTTCTTCGTCCCAGGAAATCTTGAAAAAAACAGGCGTTAATCCGGACACGCGCGTTCGCGACTTGACGGAAGATGAAGTTCAGAAAATCCGTGAAGTAATCGGTTCTGATTATAAAGTAGAAGGCGACCTTCGCCGTGATACAGCGCTCAACATTAAACGTCTGATTGAAGTTAACTCTTACCGGGGCAAACGTCATCGCGCAGGTCTTCCCGTTCGCGGTCAGCGCACGAAGACAAACGCACGTACGCGTAAAGGTCCGAGAAAAGCAGTAGCAGGTAAGAAGAAATAAGATTTTCTAAGTAAGGAGGGAAACGATTTTGGCTAAGAATAACGCAAGAAGCAATAAGAGAAAAGAAAAGAAACATGTAGAATCGGGTGCAGCACATATTCGTTCTACCTTTAATAATACGATTGTTACTATCAGCGATACGAAGGGCAACGCTTTGTCTTGGGCAAGCGCCGGCGGCCTCGGCTTCCGCGGTTCCCGTAAGAGCACTCCGTTCGCCGCTCAGATGGCTGCTGAACAGGCTGCTAAAGCCGCTATGGAATACGGCCTTCGTCAGGTTGAAGTATATGTAAAAGGTCCTGGCTCCGGTCGTGAAGCCGCTATCCGCGCATTGCAGGCAGCAGGCCTGGAAGTAAATTCCATTAAAGACGTAACTCCTATCCCGCATAATGGCTGCCGTCCGCCGAAACGCAGACGTGTATAAGAGATATTCAACCAAGTTGTTTTGATTCTGGAATGGGAGGATTTTCCTGATGATCGATGATAACAAATTTAAAGTTAAGACCGTTGATAGAAGCGACGACGGCACTTATGGAAAATTCGTATGCGAACCTCTCGACAGAGGGTACGGAATCACGTTGGGCAATAGCTTACGGCGCGTCCTCTTGTCTTCGCTGGACGGCGTAGCAATTACCTCCATTAAAATCGATGGAGTATTGCATGAATTTTCGACGATACCTGGCGTTCGGGAAGACGTTTCGGAAATTATCCTGAACTTAAAACAGCTTAGTCTGAAATTCACTCGCGACGAAGTCGATGAATTGGATATCACGGTTGATATCACTGGTGAATGCGAATTTACTGCAGAAGATTTGAACGTAAGCACAGACATTGAAGTTTTAAACCCGGATCTTCATATTGCAACCCTCGACTCGGATGCGCACATTTATATGCAGTGCCATATCGAACGGGGCAAGGGCTATGTTCCGTCTACAAGAAATAAGAAAGATACGGATATGATCGGCGTAATTCCCATCGATTCGATCTTCTCTCCGATTGTAAAGACGAACTACCAGGTTAACAATATCCGGGTCGGCAACGAAATGGACTACGATTCGTTGACGCTTGAAGTGACGACCAACGGCAGCATCGCTGCTGAAAACGCCGTGGCTAAAGCTGCGTCTATCATGGTCAGCTATTTGGATTACTTCCAAAAGATCGCTTCTGATCCGAAGGCTAATGAAGCAGCCGCTCCCTTTACGACTCCCGACGGCGAAGAACCGGAAGAAGATAACGGACCGGAGCTCAGCCAAGTTAAAATTGACGTATTGGATTTGTCCGTTCGCGCGTCGAACTGCTTGAAACGGGCTAACATCTACACGTTAGGCGATTTGGTTGAACGGACGGAAGATGACTTGTCTAAGATTCGCAACTTGGGCAAAAAGTCTGTAGATGAAATTATTGAAAAACTGAAAGATTATGGATTTGATTTGAAATCCAACGAAGAATAATTCGAGGAGGATGAACGATGGCTTATAGAAAGTTGGGACGTGACAGCTCTGCACGTAAAGCATTACTGCGCAGCATTGTTACCTCTTTATTCCAGCATGAACGCATCGAAACGACGGAAGCAAAGGCAAAAGAACTCCGCAAAGTAGCAGAAAAAATGCTTACCTTGGCTAAACGCGGCGACTTACACGCTCGCCGTCAGGTATTGGCTTACGTAAGAGACGAAAGCGTAGTTAAGAAAATGTTTGATGAAATTGCGCCGAAATACAAAGACCGTCAAGGCGGTTATACGCGTATTATCAAAACTGGCGTTCGTCAGGGCGATGCAGCTCCGATGGTAATCATCGAATTAGTGTAATAGCTTACGAGACCGCTGTGGCACAGTGCCGCAGCGGTTTTTTTACAAGGAGATGAGACAATGGCCTATAGAATGATGCTGGCTGTAAACTTTACGCCGGAACGGCTCAGCCTGTTAAAGCTCTTGGGATTGCTGACGAAATCTCAAATTAAGGTTGTGGCAGAAGAAGAAAAGACGGAAACGGTCGGCAAGCTGTTGGGGTTAAGCGACGATGAAATTGCCGAAATCGCTGCCAATAAGGTGGAGACAAGCGAGACCAAGGTTCATGAAGACCTGGGCGAAGACGAAGCGTTGGAACCTGTAACCAAGGAAGCCCTTATCCTTTGCGGCTTTGATAATAAAGCTGTCAATCTGCTGCTGGATGGAATTCGCCGCGGCCGTTTAAAAAGCGTGCCTCTTAAAGCTATGGTAACGCCTAATAATATTTCCTGGACTATCGATACGATTTTGCAGGAATTGGCTAAAGAGCACGCCTATTTCCATAAAAAACGATGAGAGATACGACGCTGTGCTTTCCTGTCGACGAGAGAGGGAGAATCCTGCTGGGACGAAAAAAACGCGGCTTCGGCGTATCGAAATGGAATGGCTTTGGTGGGAAAATCGAGCCGGGTGAGACCTTTCGCCAGTGCGCCGTCCGTGAGCTGCAGGAAGAAACGGGCCTTCAGACGAAAGCGGAAGATTTAGAATTAGTAGGCTTGCTGGACTTCCGGTTTACGGCCGAACCGGAGTTAAATCACTTGGGATACGTCTATTTCGTTCGCCAATATGAAGGAACCATTGTAGAAACGGAGGAAATGGAACCGCAGTGGTTTTCAGCAGATACCCTTCCCTACGACGAGATGTGGAAAGGAGATCGGACGTGGATTCCCATGATCTTAAGGGGCAGAAAAATACAAGGCACCGTTAATTTTGCCGCTGACAACGATACGGTCGAATCATTGGATATAGACTACGTATCGTCTATAGAGGAAGGTTGATGAAGAAAGCGCATTGATAACGTCTATGCATAGACATCGTCAATGCGTTTTTTGTATTTTTAGGTTGAGATGAATCCGGACAGCGCTTATAATAAGAATAGCAGAAAGAAGGCGATGATTTCGTGAATACGGCGTATATACGGGAACAAATAAGGCTGGCGGCGGAGAACGCAAGAAAATCAAAGCCCTTGGCCGGCTCTATTACGAATTTTGTGACGGTTAATTTTGTAGCCAACGCCCAGTTAGCCGCAGGCGGCTCAGCGGCGATGGTCTATCTGCCTGATGAAGGAGAAGGCCTGGTGAAGATGGGCGACTCGATGTATATCAATGTGGGAACCTTGCTTCCTATTTATGAGGAAACGGTTCCCCGTACGTTGAACGCCCTGTGCAAGCTGGGAAAGCCGTGGGTCCTGGACCCTGTTGCCGTTGGGCTGGGTGAGATGCGGACGAAGCTGCTGCTTCAATGCAAGGAATATAAGCCGTCGGTTATTCGCGGCAACGCGTCGGAAATCATTGCGTTGGCTGGCTTATGGCAGGTAGGCGGCAGAGCCTCCTCGAAGGTCCGAGGCGTCGACTCAACCGATACAGTAGACGAGGCCGTGGCGGCTGCGAAAGCGTTGGCTGCATGGACCGGCGGCGCTGTCGCCGTGTCAGGAGCAGAAGATTTCATTACTGACGGCCGCCATGATGCAGTTTCTTATGGCGGCTCGCCGATGATGGAATGCGTCACTGGTTCGGGATGCTCCTTGGGAGGGGTCATCGCCGTATATGCGGCTGTCGCAGACCCGTTCATAGCGGCGCTTACTGGGACGGCGGCGTATAATCTTGCCGGCAGGCGGGCCGAGGTAAAAGCTGCCGGGACTGGCTCATTCCAGCAGATTTTTCTGGATGAGCTGTATCAAGCCTCGCCTGAGGACATAAGTCAAAATCCTATTTCATATAAGGAGGAACCGTAATGAATGTTTTAGCAGCTGTTTGCATTGCTCCCTGCGGTATTGGCGATGAATTTGCCCCCTATGTCGCGCCGGTCATCCAGATTATTCGGGAATCAGGATTGAAAAATCGGACGAATTCTATGTTCACGGAAATCGAAGGCGAGTGGGATGATGTCATGGCTGTCGTCAAAAAAGCCACCTTTTATTTAGCGGAACAAGGATTGCGGACAGAAGTGATCCTGAAAGCAGACATTCGGCCGGGCCATACGGAGATGATGGAGCATAAAACGGCGATTGTGGAGCAGCTTTTACAGGAAAATAAGTAATTTTTAACGCCTTTGTTATGAATTGGAGACGAATTATAGTTGCATTAGGAGGGGTTATATAATGAATACGTTAGTAGCCGTTTGCATTGCTCCCTGCGGTACGGGAGACTCTTATTCGCCATATGTGGCGCAGGTGGTAAAAATTATCCGCGAGTCAGGCTTGACGAGCCGTACGAATTCCATGTTTACGGAAATCGAAGGCGAGTGGGACGACGTCATGGCTGTCGTCAAAAAAGCCACCTTTTATTTGGCCGAGCAGGGATTGCGCACGGAAGTCGTGCTGAAAGCCGATATCCGGCCGGGCCATACGCATATGATGGAGCATAAGCCCGCTGCCGTAGAAGCCATACTGCAGAAGGAAACACAAGCATAATATTCTCGAAGTATATGTGCAAGAGGACGACGCAGGCGCCGTCCTCTTGTGTGCTTTTCTAAAAGAAGTAGTATGCGATGATAGAATTGGATAGACCATGCATGTATCATGGCGTTCCTGACGGATTTCTTTGCACAAAAAAATGAGCAGCCTTGAATTTCTTCAAGACTGCTCATTTCAATAATTTGGCGGAGTGAGAGAGATTCGAACTCTCGCAGGCCTTGCGACCTCTAACGATTTAGCAAACCGTCCTCTTCAGCCTCTTGAGTATCACTCCACATCGTCGGCTGACTAGATAAGTATACTATAGATATCAGTAGATGTCAAGGGGAAACATTACGGTAATACGTGAATATTTTTGCCTTGGCTTCGCAGCCACATAGTAATGCCTTCGCCAAATACTTCGGCTGAAATAGTATACATGTTTTCAGTTTCTTTTTCGATGACAGCCGTGGGCAGGCGATCTAAGATAGCTTCGACATCTGGCCCTGAATAAGTAAACCGAATGCGCTGCAGCCGGCCGCCGTACATGAATTGTACCCGTTTGCGAAATTCTCCTTCTTGAAACCGGTCGGCGTACAGCACGCGGAACGTATCAGGCAGGACTTTTAAGTCGGCGATTCGATCTATGCGGTATATCGTTGGGAAGGCGTCGTTGATGACGTCGAAATGCTGCTGCACGTCCTTGTCCTCAATAAAGGCAGTCAAATAGAAATAGTATTCGGAAAACATAATGGCTGCCGGTTTTAATTTGCGTGCGACCAGCTTTTTGTCTTTTGAGCGCGTATAGGCAATTTCGATATAATGATGGCTGCGGATAGCCTGCCCTATAGTCCAAAGCTTATCGATGAAAACTTTTTTATGATGCGGTTCGATGTAATGGAAGGCTTCGTTCTTTATGAGTTCGCGAATGACGTCCCGATTTTTGGCAGTTACGCAATTTGTTACTAATTTATCCAGCATAGCCGTCATTTCTTTTTTGGTAAAGGCTCGGCTGTCCAGGAGAATCTTGCAGATTGCCAGAATTTCGCTGTTGGAAAATGTAGATACATCTGTCGTTTTCATCATATAGCCTTTTTGTCGTCTGTCGTAGAATATGACATAGCTCAGCAACGTATCCTCTTCCTGCTGATATTGCAAATATTCCTGCAAATCCTTGATGTCACGCTGGATGCTGCGGACGGTTACTCCATGCCGTTTCGCTTCTTCGTCGGCATGAATGCAGCGGCCTTCCCTAAGCTTTGTATACAGACTGAGGATGCGATTGATTTTATTTGGCGTTTCTTTGCCATTATGTACTTTATACATGCGGACCACCTCATAGGTAAAGAAATTCCTTGCCTTTATTATAATCCATTCCGGCAGTCTGGCAATGGTCATGTTTTTGTCTGGGAATGTTCCGTTTCTTTTAGATGCCGCAGTATTTTTACTTGCGACGAATAGGGAAATCCGTGCTTGGGAATAGATAAATAATAACTTTCGTTCTTCCGGTCGAACAGAAGGGACATATTGGCGTGTTGTTCTTCCAGACAGTTGCGGATTGTCTGGATATCTCGTTCGACGGAACGCTCCGTTACATGATGCTCAAAGGCAAAATTTGCTTTATGAATCCGCTCGCCTTTTAACAAGCGGTAAAATAACAGCAATACGCGATGGGCTTTTTCCATATACTCACATCTTTCTTCCATGTAGTTATACAAAGATAGTATCATATGAGTACGACGATATTTGTCGTCTCAAGAAATTTTTCTATATTCTAGTGACTTTTGCAAAGGGCTTAATAGACGACAATGTTTGTTGAATATGTGGGTAATGGCAGCAGGCTATGTGCTATGAATCGTCAAAGAAATCTTTATATTTTGTCAAAAAAAAGTCAGCCGTCCTTATATTACCGGCTATTCCTGAGAGGAAACATATATGCTTTTATAAAAAGGGGGGTCATAGTAATATCGAAGTACTTTGAAAAAAGGTATAATATGATATACTTATGCCATAAATCGGTGATGTGTTCATTTTTTGATTCACGTCGACGGGGATGCGAAGCATAGCTTTTTTTGAGAATGTTATTGTTAAAATGGGGATCAACGGCAGATTGCTTAGGTAAATCTGGAGGTACATTTCTATAAAATATAAAAGGAACTTGTAAATAGCCTTTTGTGTATATGTTTTTATTTTAGTCATATGTAGAAAGACCGAAAGGTGAATTTATCTATCGGAAAGGAGGCAGAGCGTATGGAAGATAATACTCCGACTTTAATTTGTGTCACAACTTCGGAGGAAGTGGTAACGGCTTGTCACACTGATTGCGGTCCTTTCTGGAGTGATGATTAAGTTGCTTATGGTTTGTGTGCAAGGAATGGAAGGTATAGCGTATCTTTCATTCCTTCATTTTATTTATGGAGAAATGTATGATTGACAGTGTGCTTTTAAAGCTGGCAGTAACGGCAGAAAATATTTCTATATACTTGAAAAGATATCTTAGGCGTAAATATGTAAATAAATTTTTGGTAAAATATAACCTTCAAGATGGCAAAGCGACTAAAAAAAGCAATATTCATTATAATCCCTATGAAGGAACCAATGTGATGTTAATAGAACAGCTTATCCAAAGCGGAGAAATACAGCATACAGACAAAATTCTGGATATTGGCTGCGGTGCAGGGATTTTTCTTCTCTACTTAGCGGATAGAGGATTTCAAAATCTGCAAGGAATTGAAATTGATAAAGGCTTGCTTGATGTATGCAGGAAAAATATTATTCGGTACCAAAATAAAACATCTATTTTGGGGCAACGTATAGATGTTTTTCATGGGGATGCCCTTGCGATGGATATAGATGAGGACGTTGACTGTTTTTATTTGTTCAATTCTTTTTACGATGAATGTACCTATTTGAAATGGCTGGAGCAAGTAAAGGCAAGCTTGCATAAAAAGAACCGTCCTATAAAAATTATCGTCCTGTTTCCTACTGTGGCTTCCATGGGGGCTTTAAGGCAGTGCAGCTGGCTTCGGGAAAAAACGAGGGTATTATGCGAGGCTCAGTTATGCCATAGATGCGTTTATTTTTTGATATACGAAAGCGTAGGATAAATATGCGGATTCTGCTTGTTTCTATTATTCAAAGCTATAAATATGGCAATACAGGCGTTGATTATATTGCCCACTATATACGTCAAAGCTGTAAAACAGCGAGTGTAGATATTAAATATTACCATCACTTTGAAACGTGGGAAACGATCATAAATGATTTACATACCCATGACAGCTATGACATTTACGGATTTTCCATTTTTGAAACGAATTATGTGCTGTCTAAAAAAATAGCTGAATATTTAAAAAGAACACAATCCTGTCTTGTTGTTTTTGGGGGACAGTTCGTTACTATGAATTATCGTGAAATTGTTTCCGATGCGCCTATGGTGGATTATTTTATTCTTGGTGATGGAGAAGCTCCGATGCTGAGAATTATCCATTCGTATGGAAATAGAACAATTCAAAATGATGAAAATATTGCAGCAATGCATGATATCGAAGATAAGAAGGAGAATGTGGAGCAAGACATAAACCGAAAGGCCAGCTTTGATTATTATACGCAGGATACTGCAGAAGCAAATATGCAAAAGACTCACTGCATGATGACTAAATCCAACGTATGTACCGGCGCATGCACGTTTTGTTGTTCCCGAAAAGGAAGAGTGGTTTATAAAGATCCGGAGCGAATTGTTGAAGAAATTGCTTATTTAGCGACGACCTTTGGCGTAAAAAAATTTTTTATCTGTGACGATGATTTGTTTGACATTGATGGAGATGAAAACAGAGAGCGGCTCATGGTGCTGTTTGAAAAAATAGAGCAGCTGAATTTCAATTTGGCCTTTTCAGGATTTGCAAAACCAAAGGCGATTTGTAATCCCCAAAATTACGAAGTATTACAAAAAATGAATAAAATAGGATTTCATCATCTATTTTTAGGTATTGATGCCGGAAATGAATGGGATCGGAAGCTATATAACAAACGGGCTACCTTAGAAGAAGGTAAAAGGGCATTGCAACTTCTTGATGATATTGGAATTTCTCCTAGATACGGAATGATTTTTTTTAATCCGTATTCGACATTGGATTCTTTACGTCAGTCGTATCAATATTTAATAGAATTGCACTCGACGAATTACTATCATTACGGTGGACTTAGGGTTCAAGTATTGAATGGTACGAAGTTGAAAACCATGCTTCAACAGGATCATTTATTAGATCGTGAGTATTCCTTTTTGAATACCCAGGCGTATCGTTTTAAAGATCCCTCCATACAACCCATTGCTGATTTTATGGCCGATACCTTTATACCAGCAGCCGATGCCGTTACGTATCAGTTCAACACGCTGAAAAGAAAATTTGAATTAGTAAGGCATATGAATAAAGCGGCAGAAACATATGCTCCGTTAGTACATGAGTATGGAGAACGGGAATTTGAAGCAATTAAGAAATTTTTCTATTATCTATATGTTCAGCAGGATGTAATGTATTGCCAAAATCATATGAATGATTTCATTACGTCTATGAAAAGGAACGCAGAAGTTTATAAACCCATTATTCGAAAGTTAGACGAGATGTTTATTTCTACCCCTTTAAAGAAGTGAGGTGATAAGCCATATGTACGAAATAAATCAAGACGTTATTTTTGTACCAGGGACCGTTCATGGGGCAATTTATGATTTTAATTCTGGAAAGGTATATTCCGTAAATGATGCGGCCTGCAGCATTATTCATCGATACGTTGAACATAGCACTGTGCCGTCTGATGAAACCTACCTGACGGAATTGAAAAGATGCTTTTTGATATCTGAAAATTTTATCCCCCGGAATTTTAGGTTACGTAAAGATAAGACAATTCAGTTAGAAATGGCTTGGATTGAAATAACGCAGCGATGTAATCTAAGGTGTATTCATTGCTATGAAGGAAATGTCCATGTTTCTTCTGAAAATTCGTTAAGCCTGGCGCAGTGGAAAAAATGCATAGATCAATTGGCGGACTTGCACATCAAGCGGCTAATTGTCATTGGCGGGGAGCCTTGCTGCCGTAAGGATTTAGTGGATATCCTTGAATACGCATCTCAGTATCCGATGGATATTACGTTATTTACAAATGCAACGGCGTTTTCAGAGCGATTAGTACATTGCGTAGTGAAGCATGCCATTCGTGTGAAAATTTCCATGTATGGGCCGTCTGCTGAGATTCATGATAAAATTACCAATGTGAGAGGCAGCTTTAAGAAAACGACCGAAGCTGTGCAGGCGCTTGTTGCGCAAGGCGTTTCCGTTTCAGCGGCAGTTATCGTGATGAAGGAAAATGAAGCATATGTAGACGAAACGATGCAGTATGTTCGTGAATTAGGCATGAAATGCTCTCGATACGATATCATACGTAATGTGCATGGAGGGACTCAAAAGCTCCATGCACCGACCAACAAAGAGGTAATACAAAAGGTTTATCTAACGAAGCCTAATTTTAAAGCAAAGAAAGAGCAATTTTATCATAATTATAGCAGAAATTCCTGTTGGTACGGCAAAATTACAATTATGGAAAACGGCGACGTCATTCCATGTGAATTCGAGAGAAACTATAGGTATGGCAATATATTACAGGACTCTTTAGAAGAGATTATTCATAATGAGAAGACGATGTCAAAGTGGTTCTTCGATTTTAGTACCATTGAAGGCTGCAAAGATTGTGAATTTCGCTTTGCTTGCCACGATTGTCGTCCCCTTGGCCTTTCCGTTTGCGGCAGTATGAATACTAAGAATCCCAGATGTTGTTATGATGTTTATCGCGGAGTATGGGATTTAGATAGTCTGCAATAAGCGGATATAAATGTGTAGGGGTATCATACAGATGTTACCCCT
This sequence comes from Megasphaera sp. ASD88, assembly GCF_002287425.1. Lineage (NCBI taxonomy): Bacteria > Bacillati > Bacillota > Negativicutes > Veillonellales > Veillonellaceae > Megasphaera > Megasphaera sp. ASD88. The sequence continues at coordinate 23,794 of NZ_NQXW01000009.1, forward strand.
ACTAGATTTGAAGAACGATTGCAAATGTATAGTATTGCTTTTTAATAAAAATGCACGTATACTAATTACAGAAAGCGCGGGCAGCAAAGGCGTGTACCGTGCCGTTTTTGACAGGCATGTTAAACCGTATTCAGTGCGTTCGTACAATGTTACTTGTCAAATATCAAATACGGTAGTAGCAAGCCGTTTGAAACGAAGTATTATTATGAGGAGTTTTAGCATGTTCCATCGGTTGAGAAATTATGCAGATATAAAGAAATACGGGATAGCTCAGCTTTCGTATGAGATTACATATTCACGGGGGGGGGTATAAATATACTGTAACACATAAACAAATAAGGAAAAACAGAGGAGACGAAGGTCTCGCTATGGGTATTTTGCAAGGCAGCAGGGGGTGTATGCTGTCTTTTTTGTGCTGCAATCAAGGCACGGCGTCACTGTATATCTAGCTATACATCGTCATAGGAGAGCTTTTTTTGGCGTGAAGAGGTTAGTTTTTATACTAACGACAGATAGTGTCGTTTTGATATTGTATACTTGCCATATGCAGACAAGGATCGATAGATTGCAAGGAGGAATGACAATGAATTTTTTTGAAGACGAACTCATGAAAGCGGCTGTACAAGAAGTACTGCATCAGCAAAAAGCTTCGACGACGATGCTGCAGCGGCGGTTTCATATCGGATATAATCGGGCCCGTCGTCTTATTGAGCATATGGAAGCTGCGGGAATTATCAGCGGAAAGAATGGATATGAAGCGCGGAAGATTATCATGGATGAGACGGAAATACGGCGAATGATTCAGGATAAAAATAAATAAGGCGGCGCGAGGCAAAAAATTTGCCCAGCGCGATATGGCCCCTTTGGCAAGACGGCGCAGGTTCTTGTAAAAGGGGCGTTTTTTGTAATACTGTAAAAATAGAGAATAACTTAAATTTTAATTGTATATACATTGTTTTGTCTACTATCTTGTGGTATGATATACCACGTGACTTTATAAGAATTTAGAATATAAGAAAGGATGATATGTATGTCGCAACAAAGTCAGCCGTCTGCAGAGATTCATTCCGTAGGCGGTTTTTTGGGCTGGATTGAACGAGTAGGGAATAAAATCCCTGATATTACGATGCTGTTCATCGGAGCCTTTTTTATTACATGTATTTTGTCGGCAATTTGCTCGACTATCCATTTCGGATATATTCATCCGACGACAGGGGAAGAAATCAAGGTTACGAATATGCTGTCGCCGCAGTCGTTGGTCACGCTGATGACTAAAATGGTCAGCAATTTCGCTTCGTTTCCGCCGTTAAGCATGGTCATCGTCGCGACTCTCGGTATTGGGATTGCACAGGGATCCGGGTACATCAGCACGGGATTGAAAAAACTCCTTATCATTACGCCGAAATTCCTGCTTACGCCTATTGTCATTCTCGTCGGCATGCTCAGTCATTTAGCGCCGGACAGCGGGTATATGATTATCATTCCGATTGCAGCATATTTATTTTACGCATCTGGAAAACATCCGCTGGCAGGTGTAGCTGCTTCGTTTGCAGGGATTGCCGGTGCGTTTGCCGCCAATTACACGCCATCGGCGATCGACCCGGTTATCCAGGGATTTACGCAGATGGCTGCGCAGATTATTGACCCGACCTATGAAGTCAACGTATTGTGCAATTATTTTTACGCCTTCGGTTCGACGTTCGCGGTTATTGGCAGCTGTTGGTGGGTTACGGAAAAAATTACTGAACCCTGGTGCCGCAAGGCCTGTCCGATTGATGCGGATTTAGACTTGTCGGAAGAAGGTGTAGGAGAGATTACGCCGCAGGAAAACAAAGCTTTTTACATTGCGTCGGCAGTGCTGGTCTTAATGCTTCTCGGATTGTTTGCCGCTCTCGTGCCGGCAGATTCAATTTTCCGCGATCCCGACGGCAATATAGCCAGCTTTAAAGCGCCGGTTATGCAGTCTATCGTGGCGATTATCTTTCTGCTCGTCGGTATCCCCGGCATAGTATACGGCGTGATCAGCGGCACCTTCCGCAGTTTTAAAGATTTTACGAAATCCATGGAAGATATTACGCATACGCTGGTTCAGTTAATCGTCTTTTATTTCTTTGCTGCGCAGTTTATGTATGCCTTCGGCGCTTCGAATTTGGGGGCGCTCATTGCGATTGCCGGTGCGGAATTTTTGAAATCCTTGGCGCTGCCGCCGCAGATTACTATTTTCGGCATCATCGTATTTGTTGCCTTGCTGAATCTGCTTATCACGTCGGCTTCGGCAAAGTGGTCCATTTTGGCTCCGATTTTCGTGCCGATGCTCATGTCCGTAGGCATTGCCCCGGAATTGACGCAGGCAGCGTATCGCGTCAGCGATTCGGCGGTCAACGTCTGCACGCCTATGTTTGCGTTTTATCCGTTGATCATTATTTATTGCCAAAAGTATTATAAAAAGACCGGCGTCGGTACACTGAGCAGTTTAATGCTGCCTTATACGATTACCTTGCTCGTCGTATTGACTGTTATGCTGTATGTATTCTGGGCCCTTAACATCCCTTTGGGATTCCAGGCAGATTACGTATATCCGCGGCAAATGTTTTAATTTGCCGCAGTTTAAGGAGGGAGTATCATGAAAGATGCACGTCATGAATTAGTAGAACGGTTTTACCGATATGTAAGCGTTCCGTCGCAGAGCCGCGACAACGGCGGCGTACAGGTTCCCAGCACGGAAGGGCAGTGGGATATGGCTGAATTGTTAAAAGCCGAATGCGAAGCCTTGGGGCTCGTCGATTTGGAAATCAGCAAAGCCTGCGTGCTGACGGGAAAGTTGCCGGCTCGTTTGCCGGAAGGCTTTGCCGGCTCCGTGCCGTCGGTTGGCTTTTGTACGCATATGGACACAGTAGATGTCTGTTTGTCGCCGGAAATTCATCCCCAGATGATTGCTAACTATGACGGAGGCGATATTGTCTTAAACGAAGAACAGCAGATTGTCATGGCCGCCGCGGAGCATCCGGAATTACGGAAATTTGTCGGACAGGATATTATCGTCACAGACGGAACAAGCGTGCTGGGCTCTGACAATAAAGCGGCTATTGCCAACGTTATGACTGCCTTGTCAACACTTGCCGGCGACGATTCGCTGTATCACGGCGATATATACGTAGCCTTTGTCCCCGACGAAGAATGCGGCTTGTTCGGCTCGAAGAATATGGACTTTTCTAAATTTCCCGTCGACTTTGCGTATACGATTGATTCCTGCGACGTCGGTGAAGTCGTGTATGAAACGTTCAACGCCGGCAGCGCCGAAGTCGTAATTCACGGTGTCAGCGCTCATCCGATGAGCGCGAAAGGCGTGCTGATTAATCCGACGCTTCTTGCTGTAGACTTTATTAATATGTTCGACCGCCGGGAAACGCCGGAATGTACGGAAGGGAAGGAAGGATATATTTGGTGTCAGGCCGTGCAGTCGAATCAGTCGACGGCGACGGTACACCTCAATATTCGTGACCACAGCAAGGAAAAATATGAAGCAAAGAAGCAGAAAATACGCGATTGTGTAGCAGCTCTTCAGGCGGCGAATCCGAGAGCTTCTGTGGAATGCCGTATTACCGATACATACGGCAATATTGCCGATGCCGTTACTGAGGACAACCGCAAGGCCATTGATTATATTTATGAAGCCATGCGCCGTCTGGATATAGAGCCTAAGACGATTGCTATGCGAGGCGGTACGGACGGTTCTTTTATATCGACAAAAGGCATTCTGACTCCCAACTATTTTACGGGAGGCATGAATTTCCATTCCCGATACGAATTTTTACCAGTACCGTCGCTCCAAAAATCTTATGAAATGACGATGACGCTGATTCATTTAATTTACGAAGGAAAATAACTGTACTTGATATTTCTTGTAAACACTCCCTTGACTGAACGACAGGGGAGTGTTTGCCTTATCTGGTATAATAAAGAGGACTGGCTGTGGGAGGAGAAATGTATATGGAACAGAAAGATATAGCGGATTTGATTAAACTGCTCCGCGACGACATGAAGCCGGCGTTGGGCGTGACTGAGCCGGGGGCAATTGCGTTTGCAGCGGCTAAGGCGCGGGAGTTTGTGAAGGGGGATGTGGAGCGCGTCGACGTCGTGCTGAATTCCGGCATGTATAAAAATGCGTTTACGTGCGGGATTCCCCATTCCGACGCCGTAGGGAACGCCTATGCCGCGGCGTTGGGCGTCGTGGCCGGCGATGCGGCACTGGGGCTGGAAGCGCTGGCGAAGGTCGACGACCAAGCGAATGAAGCGGCGAAGGGGCTTGTCGAAGGGGGAAAGGTATCCGTGCAGGTCGGGGAGATTACGCCGGATATTTACATCCGCGCAGAAGTGGCGACGGCGTCGGATTGCTGTGCCGTCACGATTGCCCATACGCATACGAATATCGTAAATATCGTCGTCAACGGCGACGTCGTATTTCAGAAAGACGACGAAGGGCAGCCGGGGCAGGAAGATGTGGGCGGCGCGCCCATTCACGAATATACGCTGGCCGAATTGTATAACTTTATACAATCGGTGCCTATCGAGGAGATTTCCTTTATCCAGCAGGCCTACGACATGAACCTGGCCTTGTTCAACGAAGGGCTGGGCCATGAGCGGACGACCTTTCTCAAGGCTTTGTGGGATATGAACGGCGGCCAGATGATTTCCGGCGACGAGGTGACGACGGCGCAGCTGCTGTGCGGCGGCGCTATCGAGGCCCGCGTCCTGGGCCTGGACAAGCCGGCCATGAGCATTACGGGATCAGGCGCCCACGGGATCATCTGCACGATGCCTTTATACGCAGTCTGTCAGGTCCAAGGGATTTCTGCCGAGCGGCTGCTGCGGGCGACGGCGCTGAGCTATTTGATTACCATGTATATCAAGGAATATTCCGGCCGCTTGTCGGCGTTCTGCGGCTGCGCTATTGCTGCCGGCACGGGCATGGCCTGCGCCATGGCCTGGCTGAAGGGCGGCGATTTAGCCGTCATGGAGCGCGTTGTCGCCAATATGGCAGCCAGCATTACGGGCATGATCTGCGACGGCGGAAATCAAGGCTGCACGATGAAGGGCGTCACCGCCGTCGATACGGCGTTCCGTTCGGTACGCTTTGCCTTGTCGGGCGTCGGCGTAAACCCAGTTCACGGCGTATTGGGCCCGACGCCGGAGGACACGTTCCGCTACATGGGCTGCATCGCATCGCCGGGTATGGTCGGAACGGAGCAGACGATGATCGATATCTTAAAGGATAAATCGCAGAAGGGAAATCGTATTTCCTAAACAAAAAGCCGTCTCATCGGGAGCTGGTGCTTCCTTTGAGACGGCTTGTTTGCGTTTTTTAATCGGCAGGAACCTTATTTCTTAGCTCTACGCTGGTTTTTGGCATCCTGGCTGACAAAGGTTTTAGTTGCCGGATCAAATTCCGGACCGTCGTAGGTCGTGCTGATCTGCACTTCGCCGGACACGACTTTTTGGTGCAGGTCGTGTAACCTGTTGACGGCTTCGGCCGGAACGAAGGGCGCGACGGCTAAGCGGACGATATCCGGCTTTTCCAGGCCGATTTTCGTAATATCGTGGGTCAGGGCGCCGGCTTTGTAATCCTTTGCCGCATTGAACAGGGCTTCGCTGGAGTCAGCGACAGCCGAGCCGACGAAAATAGGTGATTCTTTTGTCCAGTCGATGACGTTGCCGATTTCCAATACCTGTCCGTTGGTCTTAGCGATGACCTGGTTGACGGCGCTGCGCCCGCTGTTGAGCATCGTATAGATGACGTCGACGCCTTCGCCGATCTGCGCTTCTGCCGCTTTAGCGTTTACCTTCATATTATCCAGGTCTCCCGTGAAGGTCGAATAGAACTGGGCGTGGGGATTGGCGTACTTCACGCCGTTGTAGAATGCTGCCCGGGCTTGGAGTCCCGGTTTGGGCCAGGCGCCGGAAATGTGGCCGACCTTGCCGGTCTTTGTCATATAGCCGGCCAGGGCGCCGGCTAAGAAGGCTGACTGTTCCTGGTCGACGACGTAGCTGCTGATGTTGTCGCCCTTTACGCTGCCTTGGATGACGACGAACTGGATTTGCGGATACTCCTTGCTGACGGCGGAGACGGGGCCGTTCATCTGCCCGCCGTGGCCGATAATCAGCTTCGGCTGTTCCTTGGCTAATTTCTGCAGCTCTGCTGTCAGGACGGCGGCGTCGGACGTGGCAGACACGTCGGAGACGCATTTTACATTCGCCGTGACGCCCTTGGCAATGCGTTCGTAGCCGCGGTAGCCCGCTTCCATGAAGCCGTTGTCGTGGGCCTTGCCGGGCAGGAGCACCGTGATTTCCGGAGCCGTCGCTGCCTCCGGGCTGGCCGTTTCGACGACGGCTCCCTGGGCAAAGGCGGGGAAGCAGGCTGCACATGCTAACAGAAGTACGGATTTTTTCAATGATACTTTCATAGGAACACCTCTTTGTCGTAGTATAGATGAGTCCGCAGCAGAAGAATACCCGCTGCCGGACGAATGGCTGTAGCTTACCTCGTCATTGGATTTCAATGCCGCCGTCCTTGTAGCGCTGCAGGTCGTCTGTCCCGATATCGCTGTCCATGATGACGACAGGCGTCTGCGACAGGGGGAAGACCTGCTTTTTGGCCAGGCGGTCCAGCTTGGTAGAATCCATGACGGCGTAGGTTTTCCAAGCGTTGCGGGCCATGGCCTGCATGATGGGGATTTCACGGAAACGGAAATCTGTCAGGCCGGCCTGCACATCCAGCGAATTGACGGCTAAAAAGCAGATATCGGGGAAATACGTTTCCGCTTCGCGAAGGCAGCGGCTTCCCCAAGTGGACTGCTCTGCCCCGTCCCAATCGCCGCCGAGAAGGTGGATGCGGCATTTCGGATTGGCTGCGGCGGCCTCGGCTGCGGCGATGTTGTTGGTCACGATGGAACACGTAAGGTCGGCCTGGGCGATTTCTTCGGCCAAAATCGTCGTCGTCGTGCCGGAATTGAGCATGACCAGATCGTTGGGCTGAATAAGCTGTACGGCCTTGCGGGCGGCTTCCCGCTTGAGCTCGTTGTGTATGACCTTGCGGCCGTTGAAATGGGCGAATTGATGAGACTCGTGGACGGCTTTTGCGCCGCCGCGTATATATTGAACCAAACCGGCCCGGTCTAAGGCCTTCAGGTCGCGCCGTACCGTATCGATCGATACGTTCAGCTGCTGGGACAAATCTTCTAGCTTGACGACGGAGGTACGGCTCAGTTCCTGCAAAATAATATGCTTGCGTTCTTCCTGAATCATGAATGCTGCTCCTTTGCGTTTGCTCTGTCATAGTTTATTGTATATCAAATCCGTTTGCGGCGACAAGGATAGTTTTGTAAAATCCTTTTGCGAGAACTTTACAAAATGTGCTGTAATTTACATATATTTTGCCGTTTATTTGCAGAATTTAGAAAAAAATGTCATAATATAAGTATATAAATGGAATTATCCGAAACTATTACGGCAGATATTGGTAAATGGAAAGGGGCAGACGCATGAAGTGGGAAGGAATTATTTTTGATTGGGCCGGTACGACTGTCGATTTTGGGTCGATGGCTCCGGTCGTCGTCTTTCGGGAAATTTTTGCCAAACGGGGCATTGCCGTGACAAATGAGGAAATCCGCCGGCCAATGGGCATGCTGAAGTGGAATCATATCCAGGCGATGCTGGACATGCCGCGGATCCGCGGCGAATGGCGGCGGCGGTTCCGCAGCGAGCCGCAGGACTGGGACGTCGATACGTTGTACGACGATTTTGAGCCGATGCTGCTTGCCTTGCTGGCCCGGGGGACGGAGGTCAAGCCGTATGTGACCGACACGATAGTCGAACTGCGACGCCGGGGCTATCAAATCGGCAGTACGACGGGTTATACGAATATTATGATGAAATCCGTCGTCAAGGCTGCTGCCGCGCAGGGCTATGAAGCGGACTTCTGGATTACGCCGGACAGCGTATCCGGTTTCGGCCGGCCCTACCCGTATATGATTTTCCGAAATATGGAGCATTTCAAATGGCAGCAGACGAGCCAGGTGTTGAAAGTCGGCGACACGGTGACGGACATCCTGGAAGGAAAGCATGCCGGCGTCAAGACGGCGGGCATCATCGTCGGCAGCTCTGTCATGGGGCTGAGCCGGGAAGAGTATGACGGCCTGACGGAAGGCGAACGGCAGGCGGCCTGCGAGCAGGCACGCGCCGTATACGAAGAGGCCGGCGCAGATTATGTGCTTCACGATATACGGGACATATTGAGCATAGCAGAATAAGGATATGAAGGCGGCTAAATGGCGGACACGGCGTCGTTTAGCCGCGTTTTTTGTTTTTTTGCCCCTGCTGGGACTTGAAAGGCCGAGGTGCCTATTGTTACAATGTATATAAGAAGGTATAATGAGAAGCGTTGCTTTTAGATTAGGAGGAAACTATATGCATATTGCGCAATACACGAAAGCGCAGACCTTGGCTGAGGCTTGGGAGCTCCATCAGAAAAAAGGCTCCGTCGTCCTCGGAGGCTGCTGCTGGCTGCGCTTGTCGCCGCGGCGCATCATACGGCAGGCCGTCGATATATCGGCCCTGCCGCTGTATGATATAGAGGAAAGGGAAACAGAATTCCGCATCGGAGCTATGGTCTCGCTGCGGGACCTGGAGCTTTGCCCGTCTTTCGCCGCCTATACGCAGGGCGCTTCCAAGGAAGCGCTGCGCCATATCGTAGGCGTGCAGTTCCGCAACTTGGCTACCATTGGCGGCAGCCTGTGCGGCCGCTTCGGCTTTTCCGACGTGCTGACGCTGCTGCTGGCCTTAGACGCCAGCGTCGTCTTGTACAAAGGCGGCGAGATCAAGCTGGCTGATTTTGCCGAAGCCGGGCCGGGGAGCGATATCCTGACGCACGTCGTCGTGCCTAAGACAAACCGGCATACGGCCTATGCGTCGCTGCGGCTCAACGCGACAGATTTTCCCGTTCTTGCCTGCGCCGTTTCCTGTACAGACGGTGAGGTACGCTGCGCCGTCGGCGCCCGTCCGGCCAGAGCGAAGGCTCTTTGTGCGGCGCGGGAAGAGGCGGAACGGGCCGGCGCAGACGAAACGGCGCGGCAATGGGCCGACGCGCTGACCTACCAGTCCAATACGCGCGGTTCGGCAGAGTACCGCCGCGATATGGCCGAGGTCTTGTGCCGCCGGCTGTTGAAGCAGGTCTTGGAGGAGAGTAAATGATGAACATAACCTATTGGCTTAACGGAATAAAACAAAGCGATGAAATCGAAGCCGGTGTGATGCTCCTCGATTTCCTGCGCTCCAAAGGCTGCTACAGCGTGAAATGCGGCTGCGAGACGACGAACTGCGGCCTGTGTACGGTGTGGATCGACGAAAAGCCCGTCTTGTCCTGCGCCGTCCTTGCCGCCCGCATCGACGGCAAACGGGTGACGACGCTGGAAGGGCTGCAGGAGGAAGCGACGGAGTTCGCCATGTACATGGGACGCGAAGGCGCCGACCAGTGCGGCTTCTGCAATCCCGGCTTCGTCATGAACGTCCTGGCCATGGCCCGCGAGCTGGAAGGGCCGACGGAAGAGGACATCAAGGAATACCTGGCCGGCAATTTGTGCCGCTGCACGGGATACGTCGGCCACATGCGGGCGATACGAGATTATTTGCAGGCTAAGGGAAAGGCGGTGCAGGAATGAAAGCAGTCAATCAGCCTATTATGAAGAAAGACGCCGTCAGCCTGGTTACGGGCCAGCCGGTGTATACGGAGGACATCGCGCCGAAGGACTGCCTGGTCGTCAAGGCCCTGCGCAGCCCCCATGCCCACGCCTGGGTCAAGTCGGTGCAGGCTGACGCGGCGAAAAAGGTGCCGGGAATCGCCTGCATCGTCACGGCCGACGACGTGCCTCATACGAGGTTTACCATTGCCGGCCAGACTTATCCCGAATTGAGCCCCTACGATAAGCTCATCCTGGATAAGCACATCCGCTATGTCGGGGACCCGGTGGCCCTCGTTGCCGGCGTGACCGAAGAGGCCGTCGACAAGGCGCTGCGGATTATCCGCGTCGAATACGACGTATTAGAGCCTCTTCTCGATTTTACGAAAGCAAAGGATAACCCCATCGTCGTCCATCCGGAAGAGGATTGGAATCCCGTCGTCGACGTCGGCGGCGACAACAAGCGCAACCTCGTGGCCCAGGCCGAAGAAAACTGGGGCGACGTCGAAGGGACGCTGGCTTCGTCGGACATCGTCATCGACCGGACGTACCACACCAAGCAGGTGCAGCAGTCTATGATGGAAACCTTCCGGGCCTATTCGTATAAGGATATGTACGGACGCCTGACGATCGTCAGCTCGACGCAGGTTCCCTTCCACGTGCGGCGCATCGTCGCGACGGCCCTGGAAATTCCTAAATCGCAGGTCCGGGTTATCAAGCCGCGCATCGGCGGCGGCTTCGGCGCGAAGCAGACCGCCGTCATGGAAGTGTATCCGGCTGTCATTACCCATATTACGGGCAAGCCGGCCATGATGATTTACACCCGCGAAGAATCGATGACCGTATCGTCGCCGCGTCATGAGGCGGCCGTTCACGTCAAGGTCGGCGCCTCTAAGGACGGGCGTATCCGCGTCATTTCCGTCGAATCTTTGTGGAATGCCGGCGCCTACGGAGACCACAGCCCGACGACGGTTACCCTTTCGGGTCACAAATCCATTCCGTTGTATAACCAATTTGAAGCCTTCCGCTTTGCCTATGAAGCGGTGTATACCAATACGATTGCCGCCGGCGCATACCGGGGCTACGGCGCGACGCAGGGCATCTTCGCCCTCGAATCGGCTGTCAACGAACTGGCGGCGGCCCTGCAGATGGACCCCGTCGAGCTACGGCTGAAAAACATGGTCCGCCAGGGCGAAACGATGCCGGCCTACTTCGATGAAACGGCCCTGAGCTGTACGCTGGACCAGTGCCTGCTCCGCGTAAAGGATATGATCGGCTGGGATGAAAAATATCCGAGAAAGGTCCTGCCGAACGGCCATATCCGCAGCGTCGGCCTGTCGCTGGCCATGCAGGGCTCGAGCATTTCCAACGTCGACGTAGCTTCCGTTACGATCAAGGTCAACGACGACGGCTTCTATTCCCTCAATATCGGCGCGACGGACATGGGTACGGGGTGCGACACCATATTGGCCCAGATTGCCGCCGAGTGCCTGCAATGTCCCGTCGACAACATCGTGACGTACGGCGTCGACACGGATACGTCGCCGTACGACAGCGGTTCCTATGCGTCGTCTACGACGTACCTGACCGGCAAGGCAGTGGAAAAGACCTGCCAGACCTTGATTCAGCGCATGAAGGAACGGGCGGCCTTGGTACTGAAGCCGGCTGCCATAGAGGATCTGGACTTTACAGGCGAAGCGATTGTCGACGTCGTTTCGGGCAAGGCCATTACCCTAAAGGATTTGGGCAACGGCGCCATGTGCGGCAATGAAATCGCCTTGGAAGCTACGGAATCCCATTACTCGCCGACGTCGCCGCCGCCGTATATGGCCGGGGCTGCTGAAATCGACTTAGACCCCGAGACAGGTCATATTGAGCTCGTCGACTTTGCCGCCGTCGTCGACTGCGGCACCGTCATCAATCCGGCCTTGGCCCGCGTGCAGGTCGAAGGCGGCCTGGTTCAGGGCATCGGCATGGCCCTCATGGAAGATGTGACGATTACTGAGACGGGACGTATTCAGCAGAATTCGTTCATGCAGTACCGCATTCCCAGCCGCATGGATTTAGGCAGCATCCGCGTAGAATTTGCGCCCAGCTACGAGCCTAACGGTCCCTTCGGTGCGAAATCTATCGGCGAAATCGTCATCAACACGCCGTCTCCGGCCATCGCCGACGCCGTATACAATGCCGTCGGCGTCCGCTTTACGGACCTTCCCATTACGGCGGAAAAAGTATATATGACTTTGAAGCATAAACAATAAAATCAATACGATCATAAAAAGACACGACCTGTCGATATGGAAATGCTGACAGGTCGTGTTTTGTCATATGTTTGTATATTATTTTGGTTGTCCTTCTGGCAGGATGCGGGCCAGGACGATGTGGTACCGTTCTCCGTATTGCTTCATCGCTTCGGAAATGTGCTTCCGTATGGTGCGGATGTGCTTCTTCGTGTATTCCTGCGGCGGGATATGGAGGTCGCAGATGATATTGAGGCGGACCTTTCCCGACGTGATGCGGAGGTTGTCCGTATGGTACTGGGGGTATTCCTTTTGGATGAACGTATCCAGCAAGCGGCGCGTCTGCGTGATGACCTGCTGGTCCGTACACAAGGGGTCCATGTGGATGCTGAACTCGATTTGGAATTTTTCCTGGATTTCGTCTTCCAGTACGTCTAAAGCCGCGTGGACTTCGACTAAATCAGCCGTGTCGGGGATTTCAGCGTGAAGGGAGCCGAACATGCGCCCCGGGCCGTAGTCGTGGATCTTGATGTCGTGGACGCCTACGACGTAATCGCACTGCAGGGCCATCTGGACGATTTCCTTGACGAGCTGTTCATCGGGAGCCTGGCCGAGGAGAATGTTGACGACTTCTCTTACGATGCCGTATCCGGCGTAGATGATCATGAGGCCGATGAGGGTCCCGGCGGCGGCGTCGACGGGCAGGGTCGTAAATTGCTGGGCAATCGTCGCGACCAGGACGCCTGTCGTGGCGATGGCGTCGTTGATGCTGTCGGCTGCCGTGGCTTCGTTGACGCCGGAGTTGATTTTTTTGCCGATGTAGCGGTTATAGCAGTACATCCAGCCCTTTACGGCGATAGATAAGACGAGGACGCCGATGCTCCAGTAGGAAATTTCCATCGGCTCCGGCGCGAAGAACTTGGCAATCGACGTTTCGCACAGCTTGTAGCCGACGACGAGGATGATTATGCCGATGGTCAGGGACGCTAAGTATTCGAACCGGCCGTGGCCGAAGGGGTGGTCCTTATCGGGCGGGCGGTTGCTCAGCTTGGCGCTGATAATCGAAATGGCCGACGACCCCATGTCCGTAAGGTTGTTGAAGGCATCGGATAAGATGGCGATACTGTTGGACATCATGCCGACGGCAAATTTGCTGGCAAATAAAAAGAGGTTGCAGAAGATGCCCAGGAGACCGCCGAGAATACTGTACTTTTCCCGGACCTTTTTATCCGCCGTATTTTCATAATCTTTTATGCAGAGGCGTATGATTGGCTCTATCATATCAAGTCACCTTTCTTCAAACGTTTACGTACTATTGTAGCAAATTCTGCAAAAGAAACAAGAGGAAACGAGAAAGAATTTGAGAATGAACGGCATAGCTTCCAGGTATAAACGGCGAAGACTTGAAATGGTAAAACTGTTTTCATATAATAGTATACATCGCATAAAAGAAAGGGGAATGCCTATGCATATACCGAAAGTATTTATCTTCGACATGGATGGAACGATGTTTGACACCGAGCAGATTTCTTATATATGCTGGCGGGACGTTTGCCGGGAATACGGGTACGAGTTGCCGGAAGACCTGTTCCGCAGCGTCATCGGCATGGACAACCGGCGCATCGCCGCCGTGTTCGGACGATACTTTGGACCCGATTTTCCGTACGAGCCGATTCGCGAGAAAAAAGTAGCTGATCAGCTGCAATATTATAGAGATCATGTTATTCCTGTAAAGCCTGGATTACGGGAAATACTGGCGTATGCGAAACGGGCGGGCAGCTGTTGCGCCGTCGCGTCGTCTTCGCCGGAATCGCAGATTCGCTTTTTGCTGGAAAAGGCCGGCGTCGCTTCGTATTTTTCCGTCGTCCAGAGCGGCGAAGACGTAGCTCATGGCAAGCCGGCTCCGGATATCTTTTGGGAAGCCTGCCGCCGTGCCGGCGCGGAGCCGGAGCAGTCCCTCGTGCTGGAGGACTCGCGAAACGGCTTGCTGGCCGCCCATGCGGCGCATATTCCGTCGGTCTTTATTCCCGACATCGCTCCCGTGTCCGACGACGTCGCGGCTTTAGCCTGGAAGCGCTGCCGGACACTGGCCGACGTGCCGGCCTTGCTGGAAGCGGAAGAAAAGGCGGTGGAGAGAGGATGACGCAGCGAAAGAGAATGATGGCCTTCCTGACGGTCTTTTTAGGTATGCTGGCGGCTATCGCGCCGTTATCGACGGATATGTATCTTCCGGCTCTTCCGTTTATGATGGAGGATTTCTCCGTCACGCCGTCTATGATCCAGCTGACGCTGACGGCGTCGATGGCCGGCATGGCGGCCGGGCAGATTATCGCCGGGCCGGCCAGCGACGATATGGGGCGGCGCAAGCCTCTCGTCATCGGCATGGCCGTATTTACGCTGTCTACGATAGGTTGTATTTTTTCTTCGTCTATTTATCTCTTTTTAGCCTTTCGCTTTGTACAGGGCTTTTCCGGCGGGGCCGGCATCGTCATTGCCAGGGCGATTGCCCGCGACGTATGCAAGGGGCCGGCCCTGACGCGGTTTTTCTCCATGCTCATGCTGGTCAACGGGCTGGCGCCTATTTTAGCGCCGGTCATCGGCGGGCAGATCCTGCGGTTTGCGGCCTGGCAGGGCGTGTTTGTCCTGCTGGCCTTCATTGGGGCCGCTTTAACGGCCGGCGCGTTTGCCATGGGAGAAACCCTGCCGGCGCGGCGGCGGGCTGCCGGCGGTGTCCTGTCCAGTTTGAAAGGATTTGGCGGATTGTTTCGCCAGTCCTATTTTATGGGCCACTGCCTGATGCAGTGTTTTGCTTTTGCCGCTTTTTTTGCTTATATATCGGGGTCGTCCTTTGTGTTTCAAAATGTATATCACGTATCGCCGCAGGGATTCAGCCTCATCTTTGGCACGAACGGCATCGGTCTCATGCTGAGCGGTGCGCTGACAGGCCGCCTGGCCGGCACGGTAGCCGACTGGAAAACGCTGCGGGCGTCGCTATGGATTGCCGTCGTCGGCAGCGCCGTATTGCTGGCTTCTTTCTTTGCGCAGGCGCCGCTGCCCGTCATCGTCGTCGTCCTCTTCATCACCGTGTCAACCCTGTCGGCTCTGGGGACGAGCAGCTTTTCCCTAGCGATGCAGTCCCAAGGCCGCAATGCCGGCAGCGCGTCGGCTCTCATCGGCTTCTTTTCCATGGTATCCGGCGCCGTCATGGCTCCCGTCGTCGGCATTGCCGGCAGCTATACGGCTATTCCCATGGGCGTCGTCATGGTAGTGGGAGAACTGGGGGCGTTGCTGTCGTTTTACGGGCTGATTTATCCGGCTCATAAGAATGAATGGTAAAGCCGTACAAGAAATAACTAATAGAACCGCAATGCAGCAAAAGCTGCCGTCTGAAGAAAACATAGATTTTCTTCAGCGGCAGCTTTTTATAATGATGCAGTGAAATTGTATTAGATATTCCGCGAGGCGAGGACTTCCAGAGGCTCGTCAGGCCGCGTGAAGGAAATATCCGGTGCCTGGGTCAGGTAATCCAAGGCGTAGCCTATGCAGGCCGCAGCTCCATAGATCAAGCCGTCTTCGTCGAGGTCGAATTCCGGCGTGTGGTGGTTGGCGCCGCAGCCTTTGTCGGCGTTGGCAATGCCCGTAAAGGTCAGGACGCCAGGGTAGAGGCGGGCTGTGATGGCGAAGGTTTCCGAGGCCATCCAGGGCGTGCAGTCAGTCAGGGCATCAGGGCCGATATAGGAAGCGACGGCTTGTTCGGCGAGTTTTGCGCAGACCGGGTTGTTCTGTACTTCGAATAAGGGCTTGGGCATGTGTAGGATATCGTAGGTGCAGCCGTAGGTGCGGCAAGCGTTGTCAAGGATGCGCAGGAATTCTTCGTAAAACCGTTTGCCGGCCTGGTCGTAACTGAAGAAGCGGCACGTACCGGCAAAGGTCAGGTCATTGGGGATGACGTTGAGGGCGCTGCCGCTGTGGAGTGAGCCGATGGATACGGTAAGCCCGCTCAGGGGCGGCACGACGCGCATGCGCAGGGCCTGCAGATCGCTGTAAAAAGCGTGGAAGCAGTCGATAGGGCTTTGGGCCAAATCAGGACGGGAGCCGTGGCCGCCGTGGCCATTGATCCTGATTTCGAAGCCGAAGCCGCCGGCCATGGGCGCTTCGCGGCAGACGGCGATTTTTCCCGTCGGAATGTCCCAGCGCACGTGGGTAGCATAGCAGGCGTCGATGTGCCAGCCGCTTTTTTCTTCTATATAGTGAAGGAGATAGGCCAAGGGGCCCGATTCTTCTTCACCTTGCTCGAACATGAGGATGATTTTGCCGTTCCAGCGGTCCTTCCACTGGTTCAGCAGTTTGGCGGCGACGAGCTGCATGGCGATGTGACCGTCGTGGCCGCAGGCGTGCATGACGCCGGGGGTATGGGACCGGCAGCTGCGCTGCTGAGACAGGTTGCAGTCGCTTTCCTCGATAGGCAGGGCGTCGATATCGGCGCGCAGGAGCAGGGTCTTCCCCGGATTTTGGCCGTCTATCCAGCCGAGGATGCCGCCGTGCTCTATATGGCGGCTGGCGATACCGTATTCGGCAAGCTTTTCCTGAATATAGGCCATGGTCTGCGTTTCCTGACGGGACAGCTCGGGATGTTCGTGGCAGCGGCGGCGGATAGCTGTCAATTCTGCCGCTTCTTGCTGTACTGCTTGTAATATATGATGCATGGTCAACACTCCTTTGGGTTATTCTTCAATGCCGGCGCGGGCTGGTATTCCCCTGTCGTAGGGATGACTGCGCTTGTGGATTTCCGATACGTAGTCGGCCAGGGCGAGCAGGTGCTCCGACGGGCCGCGGCCGGTCAGGACGACTTCCAGCGTATCGGGCCGGGTGCGGAGAAAGGAAAGCAGTTCGTCTTCCGGGAGCAGTCCCAGACGGCACGCCGGCAGGGCTTCGTCCAGTACGAGCATGTCCGGCGTTTCCCGGCGGCAGTGCTCGACGATTTCATGGAACAGGGCTCGCTGCTGCCGTTTCGTCTCTTCTAGCTCGTCCGGCGTCATCTGAAAGGTGAATTTGGAGGGGCCTTCGCCCCGCATCACCGTGACGGCGTCCAGCTGCTGCAGGACGGCCAGCTCGCCTGTTTCTCTGGTTTTGAGAAACTGAGCGAATACGACGCGGCCTCCCCGGCCGACGCAGCGGATAGTCAGGCCGACGGCGGCCGTCGTCTTCCCCTTGCCGTCGCCGCAATATATATGAATCAATCCGGTGTCCATAACAGGTCTCCTCATAGGATAGTCAAGAATAAAATTTTATAGTTTCCAGTATAGCATATTACGCTATTTTCTCATAGAAAAAAGCATAGCTGAAATTTGCAGGTAATTTTGACAAATAGGGAAAAGAATTCTATAATGTCTTAATTACATTTTTACAAGAGGAGGCTTTATGGACGAAAACGAACTGCACGTTCTCTTGATGCTGGGCTTTTATCGCTCCAACAGGGAAATCGTGAAGCAAACGACGAACAGCGGGCTGATGCCGGGACAGCCTAAGATTTTGGAATTTTTAAGCTCCAACGACGGCTGCAACCAAAAGGAAATCAGCCGGGGCTGCGTATTGGATAAGTCGACGGTGACGAGCCTGCTGAAGCGCATGGAAAAGATCGGACTCATCCGCAAGGAGTTTCATCAGGACGATTTGCGGTGCGCCCGCATTTATTTGACGGACGCGGGAAAGGAAAAGGCCGCCTGGGTGCGGTCGGTCATGCGGGATATCGACGGTCAGGGCTGGCAGGGCATATCCGACGAGGAACGCCGGTGCTTTATGAACGTGTTCCACAAGATTATCCGCAATCAGAAAAAATGGGATGAACGGTATTGAGGACTGCCTGGGCCGGATTCCGTTCTAAGCTACTCATCAAGGTGTAATCGTGGTATAATACATAAATTAACAGGACTAATGGAAAGGGGGCGTCGGCTGTGGAACCTGTCGTACGCAGCGTGTTGGAGGCGTTGAACGAAGCCGGGTATGAAGCGTATATCGTCGGCGGCGCCGTCCGGGATTTGCTCATGAAACGAACGCCTCATGACTACGACGTGACGACGTCGGCCCGGCCTGAGGAAATACGGGCCGTTGCAGCGGCCCGGGGCTGGCATACGGCGGAGATACAAAGCGAGCGCTTCGGCATCGTCGTCCTCGTCGTCGACGGCATGACGATCGAAACGGCAACCTTTCGCGGCGAGGCCTACGGCGACGACGCCCACCGTCCCGAGCAGGTCTGGTATGCTTCGACGCTGCGCGAGGACGTGCTGCGCCGCGACTTTACCGTTAACGCCCTGGCTATGGATAAGGACGGCCATATTTACGACTATACGGGCGGGCAGAAGGACATCCGCAAGAAACGGCTGGCTACGGTCGGCGACGCGCGGCGGCGGTTTCAGGAAGACGCGCTGCGCCTGTTCCGGGCATGCCGGTTTACGGGGCAGCTTGATTTCCTTCCCGATAAAGAACTGATACAAGCGATGCCTGAGGCATTTCACCGCGTTGCCGGCCTGTCCGTCGAGAGGGTCGTCGGCGAAATCGACCGCCTCATGACGACGCCGGCGGCTTATAAAGGACTGGACGTGCTGGTGCGGACCGGTCTCGGCGCCTGCAGCTGCCGGCGCAGGGAAAACGGCGCGTATCAAGACGTGCCCATCTTGCCGGAGTGCAGCCATTTGCCGTCGACGCCCCAGTCGCGTCCCTTTCACCTGTTCGACGCCTGGTTTCATACGCTGGCCGTCGTGGCCCATACGCCGCCGGATTTGACTATTCGCTACGGAGCCTTTTTCCACGATGTCGCCAAGGGCATGCCGGGAATACGGGGCGTTCACAAAGGCCGCTATACGGACTACGGCCACGATGCCAAGGGTGCCGAAGTGGCTGAGGCTGTTTTGCTGAGGTGGCGCAAGCCGCCGGATTTTGCCAAGCGGGTAGCCTGGCTGGTAAAGACCCATATGAAATTTCATTATTTTGCCAATACGGGGCAGGGTGACGTAGATAAGTGGCTGCGGCGCGAAGCGCTGGAAGGGCCTTTTCGCCGGACAGATGAGCTGGTGGAAGCCGTTCGGCAGGCGACGGCCGTAGCCTGCGGCGATGTCCTGGGCTGCGGCCATCGGGATGCAGATACGAGCGGCACCGAATCGTTCGGCGAGTACATGGCCTTGTTAGCCAGCCAGATGCCGGTCGGCACGAAGGATCTGCGCTACGACCGGCGCATACCGGATGCCTGCGGCCGCCGGACAGGCGAGTGCCTGCGCGTCCTGCTCAAGCGCGTGCAGAATAAGGAACTGCAGAACGATGCCGATATACTGGCCGAGGCAGCGGAGAAGTGGCTCAAGCGCCATACTGGAGATAGTACATGACGGAAGATAAGGATATAAAGCAATACAAAAAGATTCGAAAACGTATAGGAACGTGCGTATTGGTGCTGTTTGTATTCTGCGCTTTTATCAGCATGCGTCTCGTATATCTGCAGGTCGTCCAGCGGGGAGAGCTCACGGAGATGGCCGACAGCCAGGCCGAAACGGATCGAAAGCTCCAGTCGCCGCGGGGCACGATTTTTGACCGCAACGGCAAGGTGCTGGCCATCAGCGAAATGGCGAAATCCTTATACGCCGACCCGACGATGCTCAATAAGCCGCCTGCCGATATCGCCCGCATGCTGGCGCCGTATTTGCGCATGCCGGAGGAGGACATCCGAAAGGCCTTGGAAGAGGATACGGCTTTCGTGTGGCTGGAGCGGACCATGGATCACGAAAAATACGAAGGCGCGGCCCAGGTCATCAAGGAGCAGAAGCTGGAAGGGCTGCGGTTTATCGACGAAAACCACCGCTTTTATCCCAATAACGGCTTAGCCGCGCAGGTCATCGGGTTCGTCGGGGAAAACGACGAGGGCCTGGACGGCATCGAAATGATTTTGGATGAAGAAATACGGGGCAACGTGCAGACCTTCCGGCTCATGACCGATAAAAATAACATTCCTATTTTTGATTCGGCCCTGGAAAAGATACTGCCCGACAAGGAACGGTCTGTCCGGCTGACGCTGGACAGTACGATTCAATTCCTGGCGGAAAAAAGTCTGGACGGCATCATGGAGCGGAGCCGTCCCGAAGGCGCGGCAGTCATCGTCATGGCCCCCAAGACCGGCGAAATCCTGGCTATGGCCAGCCGGCCCGGGTATAATTTGAACGAATTCGGCAAGGGAAGCGCCGAACAGTATCGCAACCGGGCCGTCGTCAACTTGTACGAACCGGGGTCGACGTTCAAGCCGATTATGGCCGCCGCGGCTATCGATTCGGGAAAATGGGATGTAAACCGCGTATATCACGACGTCGGGTATATTCAGGTTGCCGACCGGACGATTCAGAACTGGGACGAAGAGGGCCTGGGCGACGTTACGGTAAAGGATATATTGAAATTTTCCATCAATACAGGTATGGTTAAAATGGGGCTGACCACAGGCGGACAGACGATGATCGACTACGCCAAGCGCTTCGGCTTCGGCAAGGCGACGGGCATCGAGCTGGCCGGCGAAGGGTCGGGCATCCTGTTTGATGCCGACGATATGAGCGAAGTCGACGAAGCGACTATGGCTATCGGCCAGAGTATCGCCGTCACGCCGCTGCAGATGGTGCAGGCTTTCGGAGCCATCGCCAACGGCGGCCATATGATGAAGCCTTTTATTATCAAGGAAATCGACAATCCCGACGGCAGCGTATACCAAAAAACGGAGCCTCAGGAAGTCGGGCGGCCTATTAAGGAAGAAACGGCTTCGTTAATCAGCAAGATATTGGCGGAGGAAATTTCTTCCGGCGGCGGCCAGACGGCGAAGATTGATGGATACGAATTCTGCGGCAAGACCGGTACGGCCCAGAGGCTGGACCCGGTGCATGGCGGGTACGCCGAAGGGCAGTATATCGGTTCCTTCGTCGGGTTCGGCCCGCTGGAAGATCCGCAGTACGTCGTCCTCATCGTCGTAGATAATCCGAAAGGGGCCTATTACGGGGCGGAAGTGGCAGCTCCCGTATTTAAGGAGATGATGACGGACATCGTCCGCATCAAGGGCATCCGCCCGTCCCAGCCTGTAGCATGGATGATAGAAGCGGGCAAGAAGCCGCGCGAGCCGAAGAAGACGCGGGACATACCGCCGATTCATCGGACTGATGAAGGCGTCCTGCTTCCGTCTTTTATAGGCTGGGACAGCCGCGAAGTCAACGACTGGCTGAACGAGGCCGGCCTTGGCTTCGTACCGAACGGCACGGGACATGCCGTATATCAGGTTCCGCAGGGAGGAAGCTACGTTCCTCCGGGGAACAATGTCACAGTAACATTTATGCGTTAAAGGAGGAGTGGATGTGAAGCTGTTGGACGGAAAGGAAGTGGCTGCGTTTCACCGCAGCCGTATAGAGCGCCGTATCGCTGAGCTGCAGAAGGGGCACATCCAGCCGAAACTGGTTATCTTTTTAGTAGGCGGCGACAAGCCGTCGGCTATGTATGCCGCGTCTATGCAGAAGACGGCGCGTTCCGTCGGATTACAGGCAGATGTGTATCAATATGAGGCGGCGGTGCAGGAGGCGGAGCTGATTGCCCGTATAGAACAGTGCAACGCTGACAGTTCCGTGTTCGGCATCTTACTTATGATGCCCCTGCCGCCGCAT
The DNA here is from genome assembly GCF_002287425.1 of Megasphaera sp. ASD88. Classification (NCBI taxonomy): domain Bacteria; kingdom Bacillati; phylum Bacillota; class Negativicutes; order Veillonellales; family Veillonellaceae; genus Megasphaera; species Megasphaera sp. ASD88. The sequence continues at coordinate 45,439 of NZ_NQXW01000009.1, forward strand.
CTCGACGCCCAGCGCGTCGTCAACGCGATCCGTCCGGACAAAGACGCAGACGGTCTTACGGACTGCAATGTGGCGCGCTTATTTACGGGGCGGCCGGCTTTTGTGCCTTGTACGCCCCAGGCCGTCATGGCGATTCTGGATTATTACGGCGTCGAGCTGGCCGGCAAGGAAGTCGTCGTCATCGGCCGGAGCGCTGTCGTCGGCAAGCCTCTGGCGCAGCTGTGCCTGGCCCGCAATGCTACGGTTACCCAGTGCCATACGGGCACGGCGGATTTAAAGGCCGTGACGAGACGGGGCGACGTCGTCATCGCCGCCGCAGGCAAGGCCGGTCTGGTTACGGCCGATATGATTAAGCCGGGAGCCGTCGTCATCGACGTAGGCATCAACCGCGTGGACGGCAAAACCGTAGGCGATGTCGCTTTCGAAGAGGTGGCAGGCGTCGCAGGGGCCGTGACTCCCGTACCCGGCGGCGTCGGAGCGGTGACGACCATGATGGTATTGGCAAACGTCATCGGCGGAACAACGCACAGCATGTAAGATTTGAATTGAGGTGGAAGAAATGCATATTTTGGATACGTTTTTAATTCATTATTTACATCGGTTTGACAAGTACTGCTTTACAGTAGAACTGCATGATAAAAAGTATACCATTGGCAGCGGTCAGCCCTTATTTAACGTCGTCATTCATAAGGATATTCCCAAGCGCGAGCTGCTGTCCTCTACGTCCCTGGCCTTGGGCGAAGCGTATATGCGCAAGGATTTGGAAATCGAAGGCGATTTGTTCACGGCACTGCAGTGCATTTTGAGCCAGACCAGCCAGTTTTCCCTGGACAAGAGTGCGCTGAAGCGGATTTTATATACGCCGGAATCTAAGTCCTATCAGAAGCAGCAGGTTTCGTCTCACTACGATTTGGGCAACGATTTTTATCAATTATGGCTTGACCCGTCTATGAGCTATTCCTGCGCTTATTTCAAGCAGGAAGACGATACGCTCGAACAGGCCCAGCACAATAAGGTCCACTATATTTTGGAAAAGCTGCATCTGCAGCCGGGCATGAGCCTCCTCGACATCGGCTGCGGCTGGGGCTACCTGCTCATCGAAGCGGCGCAGAAATACGGCGTAAAGGGCTATGGCTGCACGCTGAGCCACGAACAGTGGAAAAAGGGGCAGGAACGCATCGAAGCCCTGGGACTGCAGGGACAGGTGCAAATCGACCTGATCGACTACCGCGACCTGATTAAAGAAGGCCGGACTTATGACCGTATCGTCAGCGTCGGCATGCTGGAACACGTGGGCCGTTCCAACTATTCTGTCTACATGGAAACGGCAGATCACCTGCTGAAGGACGGCGGCTTGTTCCTTCTCCATTACATCAGCGGCCTCGACGAAAGCGTCGGCAATCCCTGGATGCGCAAGTACATCTTCCCCGGCGGTACCTTGCCGTCGCTGCGTGAAATCATCAACGTCGCCTACAACTGCGATTTCCGGGTCATCGACGTCGAAAGCCTGCGCCGTCACTATTACAAGACCCTCATGTGCTGGTACGATAATTTCCAGAAGGTCCATGATCAGATTGCAGCCGAACGGGGCGAAGAATTTGTCCGCATGTGGGATTTGTATCTCTGCGGCTGCGCCGCAGCATTTTACATCGGCAACATCGACCTGCATCAAGTGCTCATGACCAAGGGCGTCAACAACGAATTGCCCATGACTCGCTGGTATTAATTTCATAAGCATAAAAAATGCGCTTTTCTTTATGTGAAGGAAAGCGCATTTTTTTTGCTTATGCATGTATAAAACGCAAATGTCCTATGCTTGACTTTTATAATAAATGAGATTATACTGTAATTAAGTTAAACGTTATACGAATTTCGCGAAATCTATTGTGAGGCTGTTTATCAGAAAAGGAGTGTACTATATGATTAAGCAGATTATTAAAACTGTAGATGGAAATGAAGCAACGGCTGATGTAGCATACGCTTTTACGGAAGTAGCTACGATTTATCCTATTACGCCGTCGTCTCCCATGGCGGAGCATGTCGACGTATGGGCGGCCAACGGAAGAAAGAATTTGTTTGGCCAGCCGGTCAAGCTGGTAGAAATGCAGTCCGAAGCCGGCGCTATCGGCGCCGTTCACGGCGCGTCGGAAACGGGCAGCCTGTGTTCGTCCTTTACGGCGTCTCAAGGCCTTATGCTCATGATTCCCGTCATGCACCGCTTATCGGGCGAATTGAAGCCCGTCGTCCTCCACGTGGCGGCCCGTACGGTCGGGACTCATACCATGTCTATTTTCGGCGACCATTCCGACGTCATGGGCTGCCGCAATACGGGCTGGGCCATGTTGTGCAGCGCCAGCGTGCAGGAATGCGCCGATTTGGCGGCAGTGGCTCATTTGTCGGCGATTAAGGGCCACGTTCCCTTCATGCACTTCTTCGACGGCTTCCGCACGTCTCATGAAATCCAGAAAATCAGCATGCTGCCGGAAGACGAATTAAAAAAGCTGATTGATCAAGACGCCCTGTATGACTTCAAGCATCACGGCTTAAATCCGGAACATCCGGTCATCCGCAGCACCGTCACCAACCCGGACATGTTCTTCCAGTCCCGCGAAGCCAATAACTCCTGGTACGACCGCCTTCCGTATATCGTAGAAGACTATATGGACAAGATCAGCGAGCTGACAGGCCGTACGTACAAATTATTCAACTATTACGGCAATCCGGAAGCTGAGCACGTCGTCGTCGCCATGGGTTCCGTTACCGGCGCGATTCAGGAGGTCGTAGACTCGCTGAACGCCCAGGGCAAGAAGGTCGGCTACGTGCAGGTACACCTGTTCCGCCCCTTCTCGCTGGAGCACTTCATGCAGGCCTTGCCGGAAACGGTTCGCTCCATTACCGTTATGGACCGGACGAAGGAACCGGGCGCCTTAGGCGAGCCGCTGTTTGAAGATGTCTGCGCCGCCGTAGAACATACGGGACGCTACATTCCTATCATGGCCTGCCGCTACGGCTTGTCGTCCAAGGACGTGCCGCCGGCGTCGATTCACGCCGTGTTCCGCAATATGGAGTCGCTGCAGCCGAAGAAGCACTTCACCTTGGGCATCATCGACGACGTAACGCACCTGTCCTTGCCGGACGTACCCATTCAGATCGACGACCAGGGCACGGTAAGCTGCAAGTTCTGGGGCTTCGGCTCGGACGGTACAGTCGGCGCAAACAAAAACTCCATCAAGATTATCGGCGACAATACGGATATGTACGTTCAGGCCTATTTTGAATACGATACGAAAAAATCGGGCGGCGTGACGAAATCCCATCTCCGCTTCGGCAAGAATCCGATCCGCTCGACCTATTACATCAAGCAGGCTGATTTCCTGGCATGTCATAAACAGGCGTACATGGATTCGTACGACATCGTCAGCGAAGTAAAGGACGGCGGCATTTTCCTGCTGAACTGCAGCTGGAGCCCCGAAGAGCTGGATCAGCATCTGAGCAATAAGGTAAAACGGCAGATTGCCGAAAAGGGACTGCGCTTCTATACGATTGACGCGACGAAGATCGCCGAAGAAATCGGCCTCGGCAGCAATCGGACCAATACGGTTCTGCAGGCTTCCTTCTTCAAGCTGACGGAAATCCTGCCTATTGAAGACGCCGTCCGCTACATGAAAGAAGCTATTGCCAAGACGTATCTGGCAAAGGGCGAAGCCGTCATTTCCATGAACCAGGCCGCCGTGGACCGGGGCATTACGGGCCTCGTCGCCGTCGACGTGCCGGAAAGCTGGAAGGACCTGCCGGCGGATCCGCCGAAGGCCGAAAGCGGTCTGCCCGATTTCATTACGAAAATCGTCGAACCGGCGAACGCTCAGCTGGGCGATACGATTCCCGTCAGCGAATTTGTCCAGTATGCCGACGGTTCCTATCCCCTGGGCTCGACGAAATATGAAAAGAGAGGCATTGCTTCGACGGTGCCGGAATGGATCGTTGAAAACTGCATCCAGTGCAACCGCTGCGCCCTCGTTTGCCCGCATGCCGCTATCCGCCCGTACTTGGTAACGGCTGATGAAAAGAAGGCGGCTCCGGCTGATTTCACGACGAAAAAGGCCGTCGGCAAGGGCCTGGAAGGGTATGAATTCCGCATGCAGGTATCACCTCTCGACTGCTACAGCTGCGGCACCTGCGTCAACGTCTGCCCGGCCAAGGAAAAAGCGCTGGTCATGAAGCCTCTCGACACGCAGCGCCATGAAAGCGCAAACTGGGATTACGCCCAGACGATTGCGCCGAAGGATACGGGCCTCGATAAGTTCTCCGTCAAGGGCAGCCAGTTCAACCAGCCTCTCCTCGAGTTCTCCGGTGCCTGCGCAGGCTGCGCGGAAACGGCGTACATGAAGATTTTGACCCAGCTGTTTGGGCCGCGCATGCTCGTAGCCAACGCGACGGGATGCACCCAGGCCTGGGGCTCCGCGATGCCGAGCATTCCCTATACGACGAACAGCGAAGGCTTCGGTCCGGCTTGGTCCAACTCCGTATTTGAAGACAACGCTGAATTTGCCCTCGGCATGTCCTTGTCCATGACGCAGCAGCGCGACGATATCCGCCTCAAATCGGAACAGCTTCTGCCGCTGACGGACGGCGCGCTGTACGACGCGATTCAGGCATGGCTCGACTCCATTGGCGTTGCAAACGAAGGCGAAGTCACGGAAGGCATCAGCCGCGCATATATTAAAGCGCTGAGCGAAGCTGAACTGACCGGCGAAGCTGCCGATCTGCAGAAATACATCTTAGCCCATAAAGAACATATTATCAAAAAGACGATTTGGATGTACGGCGGCGACGGCTGGGCCTACGACATCGGCTACGGCGGCTTGGATCACGTCATGGCTATGAACGCCAACCTGAACGTCATGCTCGTCGACACGGAAGTGTATTCCAATACGGGCGGCCAGTCGTCCAAGGCTACGCCTGTCGGCGCAGTGGCGCAGTTCGCCGCGTCGGGCCGCAAGTTCAACAAGAAGGATCTGGGACGCCTGCTCATGACGTACGGCCATATCTACGTCGCCCAGGTCGCTCTCGGCGCCGATCCGAACCAGCTTATCAAGGCTATCAAGGAAGCGGAAGCCTACGACGGGCCTTCCATCATCATTGCCTACTCGCCGTGCATCAACCACGGCATCCGCGGCGGCATGGGCAACGCCCAGGAAGAAATGAAGCGGGCCGTAGACTGCGGGTATTGGCACCTGTATCGGTACAACCCCTCGCTGGAAAAAGAAGGCAAGAATCCCTTCATCCTCGACTCGAAGGAACCGAAGGAATCGTTCCGCGAATACCTCATGGGTGAAACGCGGTACGCTGCCTTGACCCGGACCTTCCCGGATATTGCCGACGAACTGTTCGCCAAGGCCGAAGAATTTGCCAAGAAGAAGTATGAAATCTATAAAGAATTAGCAGATAAATAACTCGACGATCCTTAGGGTACATTATCTGTGACGACGGAGCTGCCGCGATGCACGAGGTGTCGCGGCAGCTCGTTTCATTTTATGGCTTCTCATGGTACAATACATACAAGAAAAGGCTGGTGATACGTATGAAAAAAATTTGGCTTATCCGGCATGGCGAGAGTATTGCCAATGCCGGCGAACCGACACAGGACCATGCGGCCATCCCGCTGTCGGAAAAGGGGCTTCAGCAGGCCCAGGAGCTGGCTCTTGCCATCCCGTCGGCTCCAGATTTAATCGTCACGTCTCCTTTTTTGCGGGCCCAGCAGACGGCGATGCCGACGATCGGGCGGTTTCCTCAGGCTCATACGGGGATTTGGGACTTCATTCATGAATTTGTATATCTGGCGCCGGCGACCTGCGTCGGCACGACCTTTGCCCAGCGGCGTCCCCGGGTCATCGCCTATTGGCGGAAGCTGGACCCCGACTATGTCGACGGCGAAGGCGCCGAAAGCTACCGGCAGCTTATGGAGCGGATTCAGACGACGATAAGCCTCCTGCAGCGGCGTCCGGAACAATTTATCCTCCTGTTTACTCATGCGCAGTTTATACGCAATTTCCTTCTGGCGTATGAGCATCCGCAATGGACGGCAGAGCAGTGCATGGCTTCGTTCCGGCGGAGCGAGCCGGTCCGCAACGGACAAATCATAGAAATCTTCATGTAAAATGTACTATCATAGTGTTGTTTTATGCTGTCTCCCATGATATGATGAAATCAATAGTAAAGAATAATTATTATTGCTTGAAAATCATGATAGGAGATGATCGGCATGGCCAATTTTATAGATGCCGTTAAGCAGAGACGGACGAATTATGCTTTGGGGAAAGAAATCCCCGTTTCAGAAGGGCAGATTGTAGAGACGATTCAGACGGTGGTACGGGAGGTCCCGTCGGCATTCAACATGCAGTCCGGCAAGGTCGTCGTGGCCCTCGGCGCCGTGCACGACAGGATATGGGATATTACGATGGATACGCTGCGTCCTATCGTGCCGCCGGCCAATTTTGCCGCGACAGAACAAAAAATCCATTCCTTCGCCGCGGCCTATGGGACAGTCTTGTTTTTTGACGACACGTCCATCGTAGACGACCTGGCCCGGCAATTTCCGACGTACGCCGATAATTTTCCCGTTTGGGCCCAGCAGGCTAACGGCATGATGCAGTTTGCTGTCTGGACGGCCCTGGCTGATTTGGGATTGGGCGTAAATATACAGCATTATAATCCCCTCATTGACGACGAAGTAAAACAGCTCGTCCATGCGCCGGAATCGTGGAAGCTCATCGCCCAGATGCCCTTCGGACAGGTGTTGGAAGCTCCGAAGCCGATTCAAAAAGTCCCTGTAGAAGAACGGGTGAAGATTCTAAGATAAGACGCCATATAAAAAACGCATTCGCAACGGTTGCTGCGAATGCGTTTTTTTGTATTGTTCAGTTAGCTAATAAAGAGTTGTCCGAAATATACGATACAGCCTAAAATAATGGCGTACGGAACGTATACTTTGATAATAGCTTTGAGGATTTCGCTGTCTTTTCCTACTAGGGAAATAGCGCCTACGGCGATGGCGATGCTTTGCGGCGAGATCATCTTGCCGACGCATGTGCCGGCAGAATTTGCCGCTGCCAGCCAGGCCGCGTTGGCGCCGATAGCTTTGGCGGCATCGGTCTGCAAGTTGCCGAATAATACGTTGCTCGACGTGCCGGAGCCGGTAATAAAGGTGCCGACAGAGCCGATAATCGGAGCGATGAAGGGATAAAAGTTGCCGGTTACGTCGACGGCCGTGCTGGCGATATCCGACGTCATGCCGCTGTAGCCCATGACCTTAGCCGTGGCGATAACGGCGATAATGGTGATGATCGTATTGCGCAGGCCGCGGATCGTTTGAAGCAGCACAAAGAACATTTCGCTGAATGAAGCCTTTTGTATGTATCCGCTGATAAATGCAGCCAGGAAAATAAGCACGCCCGGCGTAGCTAACCAAACGAAGGTATAAGGAGAAGCGCCGGGGCCGGTATATATGACGACGGAAGTTTTGATAGCGCTTAAGGGAACGTTGATGACAGGGACGAATTTAGAAGTCAGCAGAAGGAAGACGAAGATGAGGATAAAGGGCAGGCAGGCTAAGAATCCGCCGTGCAAGGGTACGTGGGCCGGATGGATGTCCATGTGGTACGTTTCATCCTGGGAAGGACGGTATTTGGAGTACAGGACGATGATGCCCATGATGACGACAGATGAAATCATAACGGCCAGCTCCGGACCCGCAACAGCTGAAATGAGCAGTTCCGGCACAGCCAGGCCCAAGCCGCACAGCAGCGTCAGCAGCGTTACGCCTTTTAAGGCCTTGATGGAGCCGCCGACGATTATGACCATGAGAAATGGACAGATGATGTTGAGAGGCAAGAGCTGCAAGCTGATGTAAGTAGACAATTGGACAGGGTCCAGGCCGGTCAAATTTGCCAGCGTGCTGGCCGGGATGCCGATAGAACCATATGTCGTCGGTACAGAATTGGCAATCAGGCAGAGCAAAATAGCCTTTACAGGATTGAAGCCCATGGCGACGAGCATGCTGGCCGGAATGGCAATAGCCGTGCCGAAACCGGCCATGCCTTCCATGAACGCGCCGAATCCCCAGCCGATGAGCAGCGCCAGGACGCGCTGGTCTTTGCTTACCGTCGTCAGCATGTGTTTTACAATGTCCATGGATTTTGTATATAACGTCAAATTATATGTAAAAATAGCGGCGATGATGACTAATAAGATAGGCCAGCAAGCTAATGCGACGCCTTCTAAAGCCGCCGTGCCGGCATGGAGCGCCGGCAGATGATAATACCAAAGCGCTACGGCAAAGGAGAGGAGCAAGGCAATAGGACAGGCCTTAAAACTTTGCATTTTGAGAAATCCCAGAGAAACGATGAGCCATAAAATAGGAGACAAGGCTAATACGAAGGTTAGCATAATACGTTCCATCCTTTCTTATAGTATGTGAAATTTTTCCCTTAAATAAGGAGAGATAGGAATGCGTTTCACGCTTAAAATATAGTTTCATTCGTTATTCGCATAGATAAAAATGAAAAACTATTCGTGAAAACAATAACTATATTTTACTATAGATTTATAGAATTAATCAATACATAATACGATTCGTAAATGGCATGGATAAAAAAGGAGGTATACGCATTTGTCATAGGTATGCTAGCAGGGAATATAAAAAAGCCGCCATGTGCAATGACATGGCGGCTTGCAGCATCCAAAGGGACGCAGGATAATTAAAACCCGAGGTTTTCTCCGACGAGAATGACTTTGATGCGGCCGGCCGGGCTGCAGCGGCGCGTGCGGACGAATTGGTTGCAAATGCTGCCTTCGCTGTTGCAGTCGGCGCACATGCCCGTGACGATGCACGGCGTCGGAGCGGCGAAGCGCTGTTTGTTGATGGGAGCGGCTACTGTGCGGGCCCGGACGACAGCATCTTCCAGGGTCGGCGCGACCTTGTTCATGCCGACGATGACGACGACCTGTTTCGGGCCGTATACCAGGGCGGCGACGCGGTTTCCGTTGCCGTCGATATTATAGAGCTGGCCGTCTTCTGTTGCGGCGTTCGTTCCCATGATGAACGTGTCGCAGAGCAGAGCCTTGCGCATCAGCTCGACTCGTTCCTCCGGCGAGCCGGCGGCGTCGCGGTCGATGACCTGGTAGTGCTCCAGCACATAGGGCCGCAGGCCGATTTCGTTAATAGAAACGGAACCGCCCCAGGACACGACGTGGTCTGCCGGAATGAGGGCCAGCGCTTTTTGCAGCGCTTCTTCCTTGGTGGGACAGTAATAGGCTTCAAATCCGCGCTTAGCAAAGTTTTCCGCTACTTTCGGGCCTTTCTTATCGTACATTACGTACATCATATCGGATCGATCCATAATAATAACCTCCTCTTAATACATACCTTTTGTATATATTAAGAGTAGCCTATTTTTTTATTCTTGGCAATGAAGATATTTGTCTGAATTCCGTAAATTTTTGATGCTGCGCGGCAATGCGCGCGTTGCGTCGATAGTTTCCTGAGACGGCTGCGAAGCGAAGTTCCACTGGTCGTGTTTTTAGTAGGATGGACCGATACCATGATGCTGGCAATGGGAGGAAAGAGGTCGACAAACATTTTGCATGGCGGCAACGGGCGTAACTGCGCAGTGCGGTATCGGCGTATCTGATGAGAAGGAGCCGTTTTGCCGTTGACATAGTAATTTTATACTTTTTATAATAATAGATATATTGATGCACAAGGAGTGATGACCATGAAAAAACTATTGGTATGTATTGCTATTGCGGCATTTTCAGCGGCCTCGGCCTGCCTTGCCGCTGATGGGCTGAACGCGGCTCCTGCGGCAGCGGCAGCCGTCCCGTATCGGACGCTGACGCCGCAGGAAGCAAAGCTGCAGATGGATCAGCAGACAAATCTCGTCGTCGTCGACGTGCGCACTCAGGAAGAATATGCGGCAGGCCATATTCCTTCCGCCGTGCTGCTGCCGGTAGAGCAGATTGAAGCGAAGGCTAGTTCCGTCGCCAAGGTCCTGCCGGATAAAAACGCGGAAATCTTCGTATATTGCCGCAGCGGCAAGCGCGCCGGCCGCGCTGCAGCGGCGCTGACAGAACAGGGCTATACCAACGTCTACAGCATCGGCGGCATCATGGACTGGCCCTATGAGGTCGTAAAATAATCAAAATAGGAAAATAAAAAAGCTGATTACAGTGTATGATCCCCGTAATCAGCTTTTTTGGTATGGTGGAGATGAGGAGAGTCGAACTCCTGTCCGTAAATGCCGCCCCATGAACTTCTCCGAGCGCAGACCTTGTTTTATTGTCTCAAACAGTTGTCGTACAAGGACAAACTACGCTGTTCCAGCCTGTGAGTTTCCCACTGCGGCGGCCAGACCCATGCCGCAGGGTATCCCGCTAAGTGACGTCTGCAAACTGCCCGCAGGATTAGCAGCAAGAGACGTTAGCCGCGATTAGGCAGCTAAAGCAAAGTTTTGTTCTTTTGCGTTTAATTTAAAGGTTCACCGTTTTGCGGCCTGATGAAACGCCGGCTCGCTATTCATGATACAACCATCCACGTCGAAACCTTTACATCCCCATGGATTCATATAGTATATCATACCCTATGGGTTCTGACAATTCTTTATTTTTGACAAGGCGGCGAAACAGAAAGAGTATGCGGCAAAGAGTCTTGAAAGATTTGCAAATAAAATATATACTAGTTGCAGAAAATATGTTGATTTTTACGGAGGCTTTACGGGAAAAATACGTAATTTATGCTATAATAAATGTGTTAAAAAGCGTATTCTAATAAAATGCTTAAAGGAAAGGGGACGGCCCTTTGTTATATATTGTCAAATGGATCGATTCATGGCTGCTGCCGCTGGGCGGCATTGTCCTGGCCCTGGGGCTTCTTGCCGCGTATCAGCGGCGCCGCCAGTCGGCAGGCGTCAAATGGCTGGCCGCCGTCGTTCTCGTATTGTACGCCTTGTCGATTGCGCCGGTGTCAAATTGGCTGCTGCGGCCCCTGGAACAGGAGTATGAACAGCCTGCGGCGCAGGCGCTGGACGGCGACGTCATTATTATGCTGGGCGGCGGAGTGCTGGCCGGCGTGCCCGATGTAGATGGAGAAGGACAGCTGAGCGGCGCTGCGGCCAATCGGTTTTTAACGGCCCTGCGCCTTCATCGCGCCCTCGGCCTTCCGCTGCTGCTGTCAGGCGGGAAGGTGCTGCCCGACGACGCCAGCGAGAGCGCCGTCGCCAGGCGCATGCTGCTGTCCCTGGGTGCGGCGGAATCTATGATTTATACTGATGAAGAGAGCCGCAATACGGCGGAGAACGCCGCTTTTTCCAAGGCCATCTGCGAGGCCAACGGCTGGCGTCGCCCTATCGTCGTGACCAGTGCCTTTCATATGGAGTGGGCGGCCTATTTGTTCCGCCGCGAAGGCTTGGACATCACGCCGTATCCTTGCGATTACCGCGCCGGAACGGGAATATCTCTCTATTCCTTTGTTCCCCAGGCCAGCGTGCTGGCCGATTCCTGCCTGGCGATAAAAGAGTATGTCGGCTTGGCGGCGGCCAGGGCTGGGCTGCAATAATTACGGTGGAAAAAATATCGGGACAAATTTCGCCCAAGCTATTGCAAAAATGTACCCAGTGTGGCATACTATGGGTGTAAGGTGAATTAAACGAGTTAGTCAATTTGAATAGGTTTTGTAAAAAGGAGTGTATCGACAATGATTAAAGTTGGTATTAATGGTTTTGGCCGTATTGGACGCTTTGTTTTCCGCGCTGCCCAGACTCGCGACGATATCGAAATCGTAGGCATCAACGACCTCTGCCCTGTAGATTACATGGCATATATGCTCAAATACGACACGATGCATGGCCAGTTCGACGGCACGATTGAAGCCGACGTTGAAAACAGCCGCCTTATCGTAAACGGCAAAGCTATCCGCGTAACGGCTGAAATGGATCCGGCAAACCTCAAATGGGACGAAGTCGGCGCTGAATACGTCGTCGAATCGACAGGCCGCTTCCTCACCATGGATTTGGCTGAAAAACACCTCCAGGCCGGCGCTAAATACGTCGTTTTGTCCGCTCCTTCCAAACAGGGCGAAGACGGCCGTCAGGCTGATATGTTCGTATGCGGCGTAAACACCGATACATACAAAGGCCAGACGATCGTTTCCAACGCTTCCTGCACGACAAACTGCCTGGCTCCGATCGCCAAGGTCCTCAATGACGCGTTCGGCGTTAAAGAAGGCCTCATGACGACGGTACATTCCACGACAGCTACGCAGAAAACTGTCGACGGCCCGTCCCTGAAAGACTGGCGCGGCGGCCGTGCTGCAGCCGGCAACATCATTCCGTCCTCCACGGGCGCAGCGAAAGCCGTAGGCAAAGTTATTCCTGAATTGAACGGTAAATTGACAGGCATGTCCATGCGCGTTCCGACGCTGGACGTTTCCGTTGTCGACCTCACGGTCAACCTGGCAAAACCGGCTACGTACGATGAAATCTGCGCCGCTATGAAGAAAGCTTCCGAAGGCGAACTGAAAGGCATCCTCGGCTACACGGAAGACGCCGTCGTATCGTCGGACTTCCTCGGCTGCACGCTCACGTCTATTTTCGACGCGAAAGCCGGCATCGCTTTGACAGATACATTCGTAAAAGTCGTTTCCTGGTATGACAACGAAATCGGCTATTCCAACAAGGTTCTCGACCTCATTGCCGTCATGAACGACTACAACAGCAAAAACTAATTTGTAGCGACGCATTTCCCGACGGGTAAACAGCCTCCCGTTACAAATATTCAAGACCGAAATAGAAATACAATGAAAAGGCAGGGATTGCGAATTTCCCTGCTTTTTCTTTTCTTCACAGCCGGGCTGTAAAGGTAAAGAAGGAGATAGAAGTATATGACAAAAAAGAAACCTGTAATGCTGGTGATTATGGATGGATTCGGCTGCAGCGATATCCAAAAGGACAACGCCGTGGCGCAGGCCGATTTAAAGGTGCTGCCGGCTCTCTGGAAGGAATATCCCCACGCTCATTTAGGCGCGTCGGGTGAAGACGTAGGCCTGCCTGACGGCCAGATCGGCAACTCCGAAGTCGGCCATCTGAATATCGGCGCCGGCCGCATCGTCTATCAGGCCCTGACGAAGATCACCAAGGATATCCGCGAAGGCGCGTTTTTTGAAAAGCCCGCTCTTGTCGAAGCCATGGAAAACGTCAGGAAACACGATTCGGCCCTGCATCTGCTGGGCCTCGTATCGCCGGGCGGCGTGCACAGCAGCGAGCAGCATTTGTTCGGCCTGCTGGAAATGGCCAGGCGGTACGGCCTCCGCAAGGTATATGTCCATGCCTTTCTCGACGGCCGCGACGTGCTGCCCCGCAGCGCCGGCGAATACTTGCAGGAATTAGAAGATAAATGCGCCGAGCTGGGTGTCGGCGAAATCGCGACGATCAGCGGCCGGTATTACGCCATGGACCGCGACAAGCGCTGGGATCGGGTAGAAAAGGCGTACCATGCCGTCGCGCTGGGCCAGGGCCATGAAGAATCGGACGCGCAGACGTGCCTGAAGCATTCCTACGCTGCCGACGTATCCGACGAATTTGTCGTTCCGACGGTTATTCATAAACATCCTGTAGAAGACGGCGACAGCGTGGTATTCTTCAACTTCCGCCCCGACCGGGCCCGCCAGCTTACGACGGCTTTTGTCTGCGACGATTTCGACGGCTTTGACCGGCCGAAGAAATTAGACGTGTACTTCGCTACGATGACCCGCTATGAAGACGATTTGCCGGTTCACGTCGTATATGATAAGGAAACCATAGCCAATACGCTGGGCGAAGTGCTGGCCAAGGCCGGCAAGACGCAGCTGCGCATTGCCGAAACGGAAAAATACGCCCATGTGACGTATTTCTTCAACGGCGGCGAAGAAACGCCCAACGCCGGCGAAGACCGAATTCTCGTGCCGTCGCCGAAGGTCGCTACGTACGACCTGCAGCCGGAAATGAATGCTCCCATCGTCACGGATAAGGTCGTCGAACGGATTGAAAGCGGCGAATACGACATGATCATGCTCAACTTTGCCAACGCCGACATGGTAGGCCATACGGGCGTGTTTGAAGCCGCCGTCAAGGCGGTGGAAACCGTCGATACGTGCATCGGCCGCATCGTAGACGCCCTGAAGACTGTCGACGGCCAGCTGCTGATCATCGCCGACCACGGCAATGCGGAACAGATGGCTGATCCGGAAACGGGCTCGCCCTATACGGCTCATACGACGAACCACGTGCCGTGCATTTTAGTCAGCGAAACTTATAAGCACGCCAAGCTGCACGACGGCATTTTAGCCGACGTCGCGCCGACGCTGCTGACGATGGCCGGCATGGCCATTCCCGCCGATATGACGGGAAAATGCTTGATCGACCTTTGATGCCGCCGATGAACACGGTCGTTGTATCGGCGAAACAGCAAATGTCTTTAGATGGAGGTAAAGATGGAACAAGACACGCTCAGTATCTTTCAAAAAATCGCGCCCGATATCATGGGGACGATTAAAGAACGATATTTGCTGCTGCGTCATATTTCCGACGCAGAACCGGTAGGACGGCGCACCCTGGCCGGCTTGTCGGGGCTGTCCGAACGGGTGGTGCGCTCCCATGTGGACGTGCTCCGGCGCAGCGGGCTGGTACGGTTTACGACGATGGGAATTTCTATGGAGCCGGAAGGAAAGGCCCTTATGCCGGACTTATTGGAGTGCTTCCTGCGCTTGAACAATTTAGACGATATGCAGCGGCAGATACGGCAGGCCTTAGGCTTGAAGAACGTGTACATTGTTCCCGGAGACAGCGATACGGATAAAACGGCCTGTGAGGAGCTGGGGCGCAAGGGCGCGCTGCTGCTCAACGATTTGCTCGGCAGCGTCAGCATCGTGGCTATCAGCGGCGGCTCGACCATGGCGGAAATCGCCCGTATGCTTCCGGAAAGCAATGCCGGCGCGACCATACTGCCGGCCCGCGGCAGCATGGGGAACCACGTGGAATTCCAGGCAAACTATATTGCGGCTGCTGTCGCCGCTAAGACGCACAGCTCGTACCGCATGATTCACCTGCCCGAAGGCGTAAGCGAATCGGCCCTGCGGCTGATGTTCGAGTCAGACGCCCAGGCCAGGGAAAATGTCGCTATGACTTCCCAGGCCCAGGTCGTCGTCTTCGGCATCGGCCGCGCCGATAAGATGGCCAAGCAGCGGGGCATGACGGAGCATCAGCGGCAGACACTGGAAACGCTGGGGGCACGCGGCGAATCGCTGGGCTGTTACTGCAGCCTGGACGGGCGCATCCTGTACGGCAGCAACAACATCGGCATTTCCTTGAAAGATATAAAGCATCATCCCCACGTCATCGCCGTGGCCGGCGGAGCGAGCAAGGCCGAGGCGATCGTAGCCGTCATGCGCACGTGCCGGACGGGCATCCTCGTGACGGACGAAGGCGCGGCAGAAAAGATGATGAAAATGATTTAATACGAGGTTTTTCCAGCGTCTAGCAGACGCTGACGAGTATATATGTATCGTTACGATATGGAGGAGGATTTTTCCATGAAACAGACAATTACAGATATTACAGTGGACAACAAACGGGTATTCGTCAGAGCGGACTTCAACGTGCCCCTCGACGGCGACTGCCGTATTACGGACGACACGCGCATCCAGAAAACGCTGCCGACGATTAAGTATCTGCTCGACCATCATGCAGCGGTCATCCTGGCCAGCCATCTCGGCCGTCCGAAGGGAGAAGCCGTTCCCAAGTATTCGCTGAAACCCGTTGCCGAACGCCTTTCCGAATTATTGGGTATCCCCGTAAAATTTGCTCCGGACTGCGTCGGCCCGGAAACGAAAGCCATGGCCGAAGCGCTCCAGCCCGGCGAAGTCCTGCTTCTCGAAAACCTTCGCTATCATAAGGAAGAAGAAAAGAACGATCCCGAATTTTCCCGCCAGCTCGCTGAATTGGCTGAAGTCGGCGTAAACGACGCCTTCGGCTGCTGCCACCGGGCACATGCCTCCGTTGCCGGCATTACGGCGTACCTGCCTATGGCTGCAGGCTTCCTGCTGGAAAAGGAAATCCGCTTTATCGGCGGCGCCGTAGACAATCCGGCCCATCCCTTTGCGGCGATTATCGGCGGCGCGAAGGTTTCCGATAAAATCGAAGTCATTTCCAATCTCCTGCCGAAGGTCGACCTCATGATCATCGGCGGCGGCATGGCCAATACGTTCCTGGCCGCACAGGGCTACGGCATCGGCAAATCCCTCGTCGAAGCCGATAAAATCGATCTGGCGAAGAGCCTCATCGCCCAGGCTCAAGAACAGGGAACGAAGCTTCTCCTTCCCGTCGATGTCATGGTAGCAGCTGCCTTTGACAACGACGCCGACCACAAGGTCGTAGACGTTGCCGACGTGCCGGCCGACTGGATGATCCTCGACGTAGGCACGAAGACGCAGGAACTCTTTGCCAAAGAATTAGCTTCTATGAAACTTATTGTCTGGAACGGCCCTATGGGCGTATTTGAAATGGAAAACTACGCGAAAGGTACGGAAGCCGTTGCGAAAGCCGTAGCTGCTTCGGATGCCGTATCTATCGTCGGCGGCGGCGACTCCGTATCGGCTGTCAACAAGACGGGTCTTTCCGATCAGATAAGCCATATTTCCACCGGCGGCGGCGCGTCCCTGGAATATCTCGAAGGCAAGAAACTGCCCGGCGTCGAATCGCTGAGCGATAAATAATATACCATCATATTTCAGATAGGAGGATGCTCTCATGAGAAAAACTATTATTGCCGGCAACTGGAAGATGAATCATACTGGCAAGGACGCCAAGGAAACGATTACGGGCCTCGTCGGCCGCGTAGCGCAGGACGTCAAAGCCGAAGTCGTCGTTGCTCCCGTATTTCCGTATCTGCCGATGGCTGTGGAATTGACGAAAGGCACGCCGATCCACGTAGCCGCGCAGAATATGCATTGGGAAGAAAGCGGCGCTTTTACGGGCGAAGTATCTCCGGCTATGCTCGTAGATATCGGCGTAACCCACGTCATTATCGGCCATTCCGAACGCCGTACGTATTTCAACGAAACGGACGAAACGGTCAATAAGAAAACGAAAGCCGCCTTGGCTCATAACCTTACGCCTATCGTATGCTGCGGCGAAACGCTGGAACAGCGCGAAGAAGGCATTATGCAGCCTTGGATTGAAGGACAGATTGAAAAGGCCCTCGAAGGCATCGGCGCCGACGACTTGGCGAAGGTCGTCATCGCCTACGAACCGATTTGGGCTATCGGCACGGGCAAGACGGCTACGGCCGCGCAGGCTCAGGAAGTTTGCTCCATTATCCGCAAGAAAATCGCTGCCCTCTACAGCGCCGACGTTGCCGACAGCGTGTCCGTCCTCTACGGCGGCAGCGTAAAAGGCGACAACGTAGCCGAATTGACGGGCTCTCCCGATATTGACGGCGGTCTCGTCGGCGGCGCCAGCCTGAAAGTCGACGACTTCATGGCTATTATCGACAACGCCGTTGTAAAATAATCGCATTTCGCGCGAAAATACCGTTGGCAGACCTTGCCGACGGTATTTTTTTGCGCCGTTTCATAGTATGATGAATACTATAGAC
The DNA here is from genome assembly GCF_002287425.1 of Megasphaera sp. ASD88. Classification (NCBI taxonomy): domain Bacteria; kingdom Bacillati; phylum Bacillota; class Negativicutes; order Veillonellales; family Veillonellaceae; genus Megasphaera; species Megasphaera sp. ASD88. Next base: position 63,121 of record NZ_NQXW01000009.1, read on the forward strand.
ATAGCGAGGAGGCGTTTTATTATGAAGGTTATCGATTTGACCCATACCATACGGGAGCATATGCCCGTGTTTCCGGGAACGGAAGAGCCGTCCCTGCAGACGGTAAGTACCTATAAAACGGACGGCTTCAAAGAAACGAAGATTTCCATCTGCACGCATGTCGGCACCCATGCCGATCCGCCAGCCCATGTATGGGACGGAGGCACGACGCTGGATCAGTATGATGCCAGCCAATTTATCGGCAAGGCCCTGGTCATTGACTGCTGCCGCGTAAAGGAAGGCGGGGCGATTACGATGGATTGCCTGCGGCCCTACGGAGATAAAGTAGAAAAGGCAGAGTTTCTGCTGTTTCACACAGGCTGGGACGTCTACTGGGGAACGCCCCGATACTTCGGCGACTATCCCTGTATAGACGACTCCGTGCTGGAATACGTCGTCGCCGGGTCGTATAAAGGCATTGGGATCGATACGTTCGGCATCGATCCCATAGGCGACGAAGAGCTGACGCGGCATAGGAAGCTGTTTCAGCGCCGGGAAATGATCAATATAGAAAACCTGAAAAATCTTCACCTGTGCGGCAGCGACTTATTTTGGTTCGGGTGCTTTCCGTTAAAAGTACATCAAAGCGACGGCGCGCCCGTCCGAGCGGTCGCCTGGTTCGAATAAAAAAAACATCCCCTCGGCAGGAAAGAGGCCTGCGCGAGGGGATGTACTATGGCAGAATCTGCCGGATGAAGAGAAAAGAGAAGGCGAACGGTTAGATTTCTACGTTAAAGTGTTTCAGGATCATTTTTTCCGCTTCGGCGTTCCAAAGGCCGTTGTGGGCTTTGCAGCATGCGTCCAGTTCGAGGAAGAACGGGTCCGTTTCTCCTAATTTGGCAAAATCTTCGATGGCTGTCATCGGCATGTCGAACTGCGTATAGGCCAGCTTTTTGCCGCCCTTGATATGCGGCAGGTTCAGCGTCGTGTCGATGATGCTGTCGATGCCGCCGACGTGCGTTACCATGACGGCCGGGTTGATGATGCCTTTGGCAGCCAGGTTGTTGGCTTCGATGAGGTCGTCGTTGTTGCCTCCCGTCGTGCCCATGATGTGGGTGTTCGTGTAGTGGCAGTCGTACAGGTTGATTTCGGCGCTGAAGTTTTTGTCCGTCGGGCCGGAGAAGAAGTTCATGCAGCCGTCGAAGGCCAGCAGTCTGTTGCCCAGCTCGGCGACGGCGCGGACCGGCGCATATACGAAGACGTCGTCGTAGCCATGGCCGTCGGTGATATTCATGAGTTCTTCATAGGGATCGTCCATGGCTCCCGTATTGATGTAGTGGAGTTCGACGCCGTACTGGGCGGCGTATTCGGGGGAAATGACTTCTTTCGCCCGATTGATGCGGCTTTCGTCGATGTCCGTTACGATGATGCGTTTCGGCTTGTTTTCAAAGCGGATGCCGTAGCTGACGGCGCCTAAGCCCATGGGGCCGCAGCCGCCGAGGATGATGATATTGCCGCCTTCTTTCGTGCCCATAGCGTGGTTATAATTGTGCTTGTTCGTGTGGTAGTTGGCCCGGTAGCCGCCGATGATGCAGCTCATCGGTTCGCCCAAGGATGCTTCGAAGAAGCTTTCGCCTTCGTAGGGCATCAGAGCGCCTAATTCCATGACTTCGTGGGGGAAGATGCAGTACGTGCAGTCGCCGCCGAAAAATTCATAGGAATATCCCGGCGAAGCCAGGCTGCCCTTGTAGTTCAGCGCCGGCTGCTGGGCGAAGCGCATGCCCGGCTTGAACTGGTCCTGCCATTTCTTGCCGACCTTGACGATGACGCCGGCAAATTCGTGGCCCGTAATGATGGGGTTCGTGTCGATGTTCTGGGGAGCCCGTTTATGCTTTTTGCCTTGTTCGACTAATTTATACGTAGACATGCAGATGCTGTCCGTAATAATTTTGGCTAAAATTTCATCGTCTTTGATTTCCGGGAGTTCAAATTCTTCCAGGCGCAAATCTCTCGTGCCGTACATTCTGACTGCTTTTGTTTTCATCGTATATACCTCCTGAGTATCATGCTTAATATAGGGTGCTGTATATGAGTATACGTTGACCTCTTAGTTAGCGAACATGTTGTAGATTTCATCGACAGAGCTGTGGACGACGTCTTCTACGTCGTCTTCATCGGAGCAGGTGACGGCAATATTGCTCAGAATGTCGACGTGTTCGTCGCCGGCAGCGGCAATGCCGATGACCAGCTTGACCGTCGTGCCGTTCCAGTCCGTGCCTTCGGGAAAGGTCATGATGACCAAGCCGGCGTGCTGCACTTCGATCTTGCCTTCTTCGATGCCGTGGGGAATGGCTACGCTGTTGCCGATGGCCGTATTGAAGACCGTTTCCTTGTCCAGCATGGCCTGGGTATATTTTTCTGTCGTGTAGCCGTCTTCGCAGAAAATCTTGCCGATTTCCCTAATGACATCTTCCTTGGCCTTCGGCTGGCAGTTGAGGATGATGTTCTTTTTCTGTAAAATTTCCATGATGATGTTCTCCTTACGTAAGTTTTATGAGCAATGTATTGAAATACAGCTTGAGGATGCGCTGCAGCTCGGAACGGATGAGGCCTTCGCTGCGGCTTAGGACGGCTTCGTTGAAGCTGTCGTCTATGACCAGGGAGCTGCTGATGAAGCCTAGCAGGTCTGTGTACAGGCGGGTAGGGCCGGCGGCGGGCATCGCCATGAGCAGGATCATGCCGACGCCTTGAAAGTAGGGGTCGGCAAAGCTGCTTTCCGACGGCATACAGGTGTAAAAGGCGGCGTGACTGACGGCGCAGGTCCGGCAGTGCAGCAGGGCGAAGCCCTGATCGGGAAAGATTTGGCTGCTCAGCCGTTCCCGCTTCATAATATCTTCATACAGCTGCCGGCTTTGCGATTCCGATTCGGCGACTTGGCTGCAGAGCCAGGCTACGGCCTGGTCAAAGGGCAGGGACGCGTCGGCAGTATACATGGCGTAGCCTTTCAGGATATGGGCGATTTCTTCTGCTGATTTGTGGGTTTCCGCCAGTTCCTGTACGAACTCGTCGGGCTGCTTTTCGCCTTCTTCCCGATGGACCCGCTTGCGGATGTGGGCGTATTCTTCGATCTTGCATTGGATGCGGCTCATATCGGACTGGGTGATGAGCGGCGAGATGCGGACGGCGTCGATATCCGGACGGTTCAGGGGCAGGCTGCTGACGAAGAAATCCGTGGCTTTGATGACCTCCGGCGTCAGGTCGCCCTTGCCGTAGGTCTTGAGCGAGACGGCGGCGGACAGCTTGTTGCGCAGCCGCGTCATCATCAGGCGGGCGACGCCGAAGCCGCTGGCGCAGACGATGCCGACGGAAACTTTTCGCGTAAAGGCCGTTTTCCCCTTCATGCGTTCCAGGGCCGCGCCGAAGTGAATCGTCAAATACCCGATTTCTTCTTCAGACACGGCGGCGCCGATGGACTTTTCCAGTACGCGGGCCGCCCGGCTGGATTTTTGAAACGTGTCGGCGTATTCTTCCTTGATATCGTCCAGCAGAGGGTTGATGATGTTGAGGTGATTGGTCAGGCGGACGATGGCCGGCTGCAGGTGGACGAAGAGCCCGCGGATAAATTCTTCGTCGCAGCGCAGCATATAGGCTTGGCGGGAATCGAAGGCGTCTATCATAGCGTCGATGAGGTTGATCAGTTTTTTGCCGTTCAAGTCTGTCGGCACCGTTTCATCGGGCACGTTGGTGTAATGCATATTTGCTCCCTTGATGTGCAGCAGCAGATAGGACAGTTCCAGCTCGGGCATATGCAGGTGAAATTCTTCTTCGATGGCCTGGAGAATGCGTTGTGCCAGACGCAGGTCTTCGCCGTCTTCCTCCAAGGGCAGGGATTGCTCGTCTGACGGCACGTTGCCCTGCTGCATGCGTTCGACGCTGATGGCGATGTGGATGATCAGGCCGATATAGGCCGAGTCGGTGAACTGGCGGAGCCTGGGTTCGTTCATCTGTCCGAGTAGGGCGTCGATGCGCTGGATCGTGCGGCTGTTGAGCAGGCGGTAAATGCCGTTGTCCGTCACGTTCATGACGGCTTTCGCCAGGGCGGCGTGGGGATCGGTAATTTCTTTTAATTTGTCTACGGGAGCCGTTTCGCTGATGAAGCGCCGCATGGCTTCGCGGTAGTTTTGTTCCGTGCCGTTCAGGACGACGCCGAAGCCGGGCTTTTTCAAGATGGACAAATTATTTTTCCGCAGCCAGGGGCCTAAGGCTTCCAAATCGGAAGCGGCTGTCGACTCGCTGACGCCCAGGAGCCGGCTGTAATGGTACAGCTTTTTCGGCGTCCGGTCCCGCAGCAGTTCGAACAACAGGTAGCGCCGCCGTTCCCTTTTATCGGACCAATCCGAACGGCCCGAGGCGTTTAAGGCGTCGGCCAGGCGCTGCCTTGCCTGCGGCGTGCCGGCCAGCAGGAGGCCTGCTCCTTTTTTGCGCGTCAGCGTCAGCTGGTACGGAGCGAGAATCGTCGTGATGTAATCCAACTCGCGCTGGACTGTGCGCTTGCTGATGGCCAGCTCGTCGGCGATTTGCTGTTCGTGCAGAAAATCCTGATGCCGCAGCAGGATAGATAAAATTTGTTGGATGCGCAGTGTGAATTCCGTAGTATCACCTCCTCTGCGTGACGGGAACCCCGTGCGATAACACGGCAGGTTTTTACGACGGCGGGAGCTGGACCGAAGCCAGTTCTTCTACGAGCGTCGCGTATTCAGGCGCGGCCATGAAGTTGGTAATCGTAATGAGACGGGCCTGGGGCGCGCTGGCTTTGGCCCGGTCCGCCAGGTCCTGATGGCAGACGACGAGCTGCGCGTCTTTCGGCACTTCCGAAACGGACGCGTGGCTGACCTTGATGTCCGTCAGGCCGGCTTTTTTCAGACGCTTCTGCAGGACGGCGGCGCCCATGGCGCTGGAACCCATGCCGGCGTCGCAGGCAAAGACGATGTTTTTAATTTCTTTCATGTTGACTGCCGGCACTTCGGCGGCCGGCGGCGTTGCCATGCCCTTGGACTGGGCTTTCATGTCTTTCATCTTCTGCTGGGCTTCGGCGAGGGAGTCCGACGATTTGGCTCCGGACATGCGGATGATAGGCGAAGCGATGAGGAAGGATACGCCGGCGGCGATGAAAATGCCGATGATGACGGACAGCGTAGACCCTTTAGGCGCCATTGCCAGGTACGAAATGAGGCTGCCCGGAGAGGGCGGGCCGGATAAACCGAGGTCGAAGAGTGAATAGTAGAACAACGCCGATATGCTGCCGCCGATCGTAGCCAGCAGGAGCATGGGATTCATGAGGACGTAGGGGAAGGAAATTTCGTGGATGCCGCCTAAGGCGTGAATGATGAGCGCGCCGGGAGCGGAGTGCTTCGTCATTTTATCCTTAGAGAACAGCCAGTAGGCGATGAGGACGCCTGCGCCGGGGCCGGGGTTCGTTTCAATCATGTAGAAAATTGATTTGCCGGCCTGTGATACCTGCTCGGCTCCCAGGGGCGTGAAGATGCCGTGGTTGATGGCGTTGTTCAGGAACAGTACTTTTGCCGGTTCGACGAAGAGGCCGATGAGGGGGAAGACGCCGTAGGTGACGAGAATCTGAACGCCTGCCGTCAGGAAGGTGAGCAGGATACCCATGACCGGGCCGATGAGATAAAAGCCTACGATGGATAAGAGCATGCCTATGATGCCGACGGAGAAATTGTTGACCAGCATTTCAAAGCCAGGCTTGATGCGGCCGTCTACGGCGGCGTCGAACTTTTTGATGACCAGGCCTGCCAAGGGACCCATGACCATGGCGCCCATGAACATGGTGTACGATGTGCCGCAGATGACGCCGACCGTCGCGATGACGCCGATGACGGCGCCGCGGTCGCCGCCGACGGCCTTGCCGCCCTGATAGGCGATGAGCAGGGGCAGGACGTAGGTCAGGAACGGTCCGACCATGGCGGCCAGCTTTTCATTCGGCAGCCAGCCTGAGGGGATAAACATGGCCGTAATAAGGCCCCAGGCGATGAAGGCGCCGATGTTCGGCATGACCATACCGCTGAGGAAGCGGCCGAACGATTGAATCTTTGCTTTCATTGTTGTACCTCCTAAAGTGATTCAGTGCGCACGCTGCATTCCGGACTGCTTGTGTTTCTGATAGCTTAAGTATATCGGCAGGATGGGGCAAACGCAACAAATAGTAATGTAACTTTGTCACCCATGAAAATGACAATATCTGGAGAATGCATAGCCTTAAATCTTTTAACGCTCCGGCAGTGCACCCGCAAAGACGGCCCGCTGCGCCTATAAAAAAATTCATGTAGAATATGCCATATTGGCAACGCCTTTTCTAGAATAATGAGGTCGTATATGGTATAATGCAGAAAGACACAGCTATGTAAAATATAGGTAAACAGTGCGTAATTATTACGTAAAAATGTGTTTGCAGACAAGGAGAACTGATTAGTATGGCATTCCATTTAAAGCCCAAAGAAGAAAAGTTTTTCGCATTATTAGACCAGCACGCGATGCTGAGTTATCAGGCAGCCGATCTGCTGCGGCAGGCCATGAACGACCAGATTCCTAAAGAGGAAGCGCTGGAAAAAATCGATTCCCTGGCCGATGAAGCCGACGAGCTCGTATTGGAGACCATGAAGCGTCTGCAAAAAACGTTCATCACGCCGATGGACCGCGAAGACATCCAGCAGCTTATTGACGAATTGGATGCGGTCATCGACAATATCAGCGAAATCATGGATAAGATGTGCATGTACCAAATCGGACAGGCGACGGAGGGTGCTAAGCAGATGACCGTCATCACGGCCAAAGCGATGAAGGAAATCTGCAAATCCATCGGCTACATGAAGGATTTAAAGAAAAATTACCTCAAGGTCGAAGCCCGCAGCCATAAGGTGCTGAAGCTGGAACAGGACTGCGACGATTTGTATCATAAAGAAATGGCCAAATTATTCTCGGAATGCAAAGATCCCATTGAAATCATCAAATGGAAGGAAGTTCTTCAATCTGTCGAAGATATTACCGACGAATGCGAAGATCTGGTTACTACGTTCAGAAAGGTCGTCTTAAAGTATGCCTGAGCATTGGTTAATATGGGCCATTGTGCTTCTGGCCGTGCTGTTTGACTATATCAACGGGTTCCACGATACGGCTAACGCCATTGCTACCAGCGTGTCGACGCGGGCCATTACGCCGCGCCATGCAATTATGATGGCCGCCGTGCTGAACTTTGCCGGCGCGATGGTCAGTACAGGCGTCGCCAAGACGATTGGCGGGGATTTGGTGTTAAATCCGGCCCAGATTAGTTTGGAAGTCATCGTAGCCGCTCTGATCGGCTCTATTATTTGGAATATCGCGACGTGGTATTACCGCATACCCAGCAGCTCGTCCCACTCGCTCATCGGCGGCGTTATCGGTGCCGTATGCATCAGCGTAGGCCCGGCGGCTTTGGATATGGGCGGTATTGAAAAGATCATCTTATCGCTGATCTTATCGCCGGTCATCGCCTTGGCGACAGGATATTTCGTCATGATCGCCATCCTTTGGATTGTCCGCAAGTATTCGCCTATCGCCTTAAACCGCCAGTTCCGCAAGATGCAGCTCGTGTCGGCCAGCCTCATGGCCTTTTCGCACGGCTCCAACGACGCCCAGAAAGCGATGGGCATCATCGCCCTGGCCCTGCTGAGTGGCGGATACATCGATACGATGGAAATTCCCACGTGGGTAAAGCTGGCCTGCGCCACGTCCATGGCTTTGGGCACGTCTGCCGGCGGGTGGCGTATCATTTCCACGATGGGGACGAAGATCTTCAAGATGGAATCCATCAACGGCTTTGCTGCCGACCTGAATTCGTCCTTAGTTATTTTTTCCGCGACGTTCCTGCACTTGCCGGTCAGTACGACGCACGTCGTATCGGGCTCTATCATGGGCGTCGGTTCGGCCGAACGGGTTCGCGCCGTCCACTGGGGCGTAGCCCGCAGCATGGTCATTGCCTGGTGCGTTACCATACCGATCAGCGCTGCATTGTCGGCAGTTATCTTTTTGATTATCGACGCCTTGTAAGGGCGATGTAATACAGGTCTTGATGATGAGTGACAGGCATTCGTCATCAGGACCTTTTCTTTTTTTTATTTTAAACTACACTTTTTTAGTGACTTATTGTATAATAGACACATGCAAGGAGGGATTAGAGTAATGAGATTAAATCAAGCGACTGATTATGCTTTCCGCATGGTGCTGTACCTGGCGTCGCTGCCGGAGGGCACGAAAATAACCGGCGCTGCCTTAGCAGAAAAACAAAATATCCCCGAGCGTTTTTTATTAAAAATCATGAGAAATTTGACGGCTGCCGGCATCATGAAATCGTACCGCGGCGTCGACGGGGGCTTTGCCCTGCAGCGCTCGCCGGAAGAAATCACCTTGTTTGACGTCATCGAAGCCGTAGAAGGCCAGACGGAACTGCAGCGCTGTCTGCATGACATCAGCTCGTGTTCCCGCGGCTGCAGCGGCATGTGCTCTATTTACAACGCCTTTGCCGATATCCAGCGGGACTTGGTAACAAAATTGAAGGCCATTGATTTTGCCGAACTCGCCCGCCAGGAATCGCAGCTTCAGGCAGCATGCGGAGCTGCAGGCGACGGGCCGCTGGAAAAAGCGGCGTCGAACGAACTCTAATTGATGTGGAAAAGCCGCAGCGGAGACAAGAGCTCCTGGCTGCGGCTTTGTTTTTGTACGGGCCTGCGACTTTATTTTGAAGTAAAAATAGTGTACAATGAATTTACTTAACCATGATTAGTTTGTTGTCGTAATGGAGAAATAACATGAGCGTATCTATTCAGGGGTTTATCAGCAGCTTTCGTCTGCTTGACATATTGGATATTCTGCTTGTCGCCTTTGTGCTGTATAAACTGTTCATTTTGATTCGCAACACACGGGCCGTGGCCTTGATCAAGGGGCTGCTGGTGCTCGGTGCCGTGACGGTCGTCAGCCGGGTCCTGGATCTGCACGTCATCAACTGGATGCTGCAGCAGGGCATGACGGTCATATTGGTTGCCTTGCCGGTCGTCTTTCAGCCGGAGCTGCGGCGCGCCCTGGAACAAATCGGGCGAGGCCGGTTTCTGCAGTCGGGCCATGTGCTGAACGCCAAGGAGCTGGAGCGGCTTATCGATGAAATCGTGGCGATTACCGATTCGATGTCCAAAACGAGGACCGGCGCGCTGATCGTCTTTGAACGGGAAGTCGGCTTGAACGATTACATCGACACGGGCGTTCCCATCGACGGCGTCGTGTCGCGGGAGCTGCTGGGAAACATCTTTATTCCCAATACGCCCCTTCACGACGGGGCCGTGATTATTCGGGAAAACCGCATCATGGCGGCAGGATGCCTGCTCCCGCTCACGGCGGACCGTTCCTTGTCTACGGAGCTGGGGACGCGGCATCGCGCGGCTATCGGCCTCAGCGAGATGGCCGACGCCGTCGTCGTCGTCGTCAGCGAAGAAACGGGCTCTATTTCATATACGTACGGCGGACATATTTACCGTCACTTGGACAGCAACGCCCTGCGCAACGTGCTGAAGACCTTCTTGAACAAGACGCCTCAGGGATTAGCCAATATTTTCAAGTGGAGGCCGTGATATGATGAATAAGCTTGACAAAAAATGGCAATTAAAGATTATTTGTCTGTTAATGGCGATCGTGCTGTGGTTCTTTATCATCAACGAACAGAATCCCATGAGCGAAGGCAGCTATACGGTGCCGATCGTCGTGGAAAACCTCGACTCCCAGTACATTACGTCGAACGTGCCGAAGACGGTCTACGTGCGCCTGTCCGGGCCGCGTAACACGATTATCAACGTAGGGCCGTCGGATATTAAGGCTTATATTGATTTGTCCGACGCCCAGGAAGGCGAAATGAGCGCCCCCGTCCGCATAGAAATTCCGGCGGGGACGGAGCTGAAAAAGCAGAGCATGACCTCAGCCGACATTATGGTTGACGTGTACACTGTGCGGGAATTGGCGCTGACGCCGCATTTGGTAGGGCAGACGAAGAACGATATTTTCGTCAGCAGCCTGAAGGTCGTGCCGGAAAAGGTCGTCATCAGCGGCGCTCGCCGTCTTGTCAAGCAAGTGGAACAGGCTGTCGTGGAAATTCCGATCGAAGACAGGATAGACGACTTTTCTATCATGGCGCCTATCCGGCTGGTAGCGGCGGACGGGTCCCGCGTCGAAGGGTTGGAAATGACGCCGTGGCAGAGCAATATCCGCATATCCATCGGTCATAATGCCGTGACGAAAGACATTCCCGTTTACGTGACGACGGAAGGGGACGTGTCTTCGTCCGTATCGCTGAAAGAAATCAAAATCAATCCGAATACGGTTGCCGTAAAGGGAGACGCGAATATTCTCAAGAATTTGTCCCGCATCGACTTGCCGCCTATCGATATTTCAGGCTTGAAGCAGGATAAGAAATGGAAGATTATCGTATCGCCTGTAAACGGCGTCATCTTCGAGCCCGATACGATCGAAGTTGCCGTAGACGTGGAATAGTAAAGGAGCGAATTGCGTGCTGAGGGTAATGAATATCCGCACCGGCGTGCCTATGAAGAAATCCATAGAGGCGCTGGTAGCCAAAAAGCTTCGCTGCAGCCCGGCAGATATAGAGCATATCTGCGTCGTGCGGCGTTCTGTAGACGCGCGGCGAAAGCCGAATATTTATCTGGTATTTACGGTAGACGTCGCCTTTCATGACGAAGAAAAAATATGGCGGCGCTGCCGCGACGCCAAGGATGTCCGCCGGATTGCGGAAACTGCCTATGTTCCGCCGCAGCCCGGCGATGTCGTGCTGCGCCATCGTCCTGTCGTCGTAGGCACGGGGCCGTCGGGATTAGCCGCGGCGCTGGCCTTGGCGCGCGGCGGGTATAAGCCGATCGTATTTGAACGGGGCTGCGACGTAGATACGCGGACGGCCCATGTGGAAGAATTCTGGAACGGCGGAACCTTCCGGCCCGAGTCGAACGTGCAGTTCGGCGAAGGCGGAGCCGGCACGTTTTCTGACGGCAAACTGACGACGCGGGTAAATCATCCGCTCCTGCGCCATATTCTACAGACTCTGGTTGATGCAGGGGCGCCGCCGGAAATTTTGTATGCCTATAATCCCCACGTAGGGACGGATATTTTGCGGAACGTTGTAAAAAATATGCGTCATATGATAGAATTGGCAGGTGGAACGGTTTGTTTTCAGAGCCGCGTGACTTCCATACGGCGGGATGAACGGGGAAGGATATGCGCCGTCACCGTCAACGGCGAGGAGGAATATGAGACGGACGTCGTCGTCTTAGGCATTGGGCACAGCGCCCGGGATACGTATTACATGCTTTACGACGAAGGCGTCGTCCTGGAAAAGAAACCCTTTGCCGTCGGCGTGCGCATCGAGCATGACCAGCAGGTCATCGATCGCGGGCAATACGGCTGCGACGCAGCGGAATTGGGATTGGACCCGGCTGATTACGCCTTGGTGTACCATAGCCCGGAAGGCCGGTCGTGCTATTCTTTCTGCATGTGTCCCGGCGGAGCCGTCGTGGCGGCAGCGTCAGAAGAAGGGCGGGTCGTGACGAACGGCATGAGCCTGTATCGGCGCGACAGCGGCGTGGCCAACAGCGCCTTAGTCGTCAACGTGACGACAGACGACGTCGGCAGCGGGCCCCTGGCCGGCATCGAGTTTCAGCGGCGGTATGAGGAGTTGGCGTATAAGGCCGGAGGCAGTAATTACCACGCGCCGGCGCAGACCGTAGGAAACTTTCTCAAGGGCTCCTCTCCGGCAGAAGGGGCGGTGCATACGTACCGGCCAGGCGTGACCTGGACTGACTTGCATGGCGTGCTGCCGGACTTCGTGACCAGTACGCTGGAACAGGCTTTACCGTACTTTGGCCGCAAAATTCGCGGCTTTGACGACGACGGCGTCGTCATGACCGGCGTGGAAACGAGAACCAGTGCGCCCGTGCGCATCGTGCGCGGCGAAGACCGCATGGCCGTCGATGCGTCGGGATTGTATCCCGTGGGGGAAGGCGCAGGGTATGCCGGCGGCATTATGAGTGCTTTTCTCGATGGATTGGAAACGGCAAATGAAATCATTCGTAAATATCAACCTTTGGAGGTAGTTGTAAATGGCTAGATTGTTTGGTACTGATGGTGTGCGGGGCATTGCTAACGATTCCCTGACGCCGGAATTGGCATATCATTTAGGCAGGGCCGCCGCGTATATTTTTGGACAAAATAAGGAACACCCGACATTTCTTATCGGCCGCGACACGCGCCGTTCCGGCACCATGCTGGCCAGCATTTTAGCAGCGGGCATCGCGTCTGCCGGCGGCGAATGCTATATGGCCGGCGTGATTCCGACTCCGGCCGTCGCCTATTTGACGAGAACGCATCACATGGATGCCGGCGTTGTCATTTCGGCGTCCCACAATCCCTTTGAATACAACGGCATTAAGTTCTTCGACGGGTACGGATACAAACTTCCTGATGAAATGGAAGACCGGATTGAAGAATATATGCTTCGCGACGAACGAGCCGGTCTGCAGAGCCGGCCTGTAGGCGCCGGCATCGGCACGATTTCCTTGTGGACGGATTTGCAGCAGGAATATGCCGATTTCGTATGCAAGTCGACAAATGTAGATTTATCGGGTTTAAAGGTCGTGTACGACGGTGCCAATGGCGCGGCCTATTCTATCGGACCGGAAATCCTGAAGCGCCTGGGAGCCGAAGTCATTGCCATTCATACGGAGCCGAACGGCGTGAATATCAATGACAACTGCGGCTCCACCCATTTGGAAGATTTGAAGGAAACGGTGCTGCGCTGCGGCGCCGATATCGGCATTGCCAATGACGGCGACGCCGACCGCTGTCTGGCCGTCGATGAAAAGGGACAGGATATGGACGGCGACCAGATCATGCTGCTCTGCGCGCTGAAACTGAAAGAAGAAGGCCGCTTGAAGCAGGACACGGTCGTAGGAACGGTAATGAGCAACATCGGCTTCCACAAAGCCTTGAAAGACATGGGATGCCGTACGGAAACGACGGCTGTCGGCGACCGGTATGTCCTGGAAAAAATGCGCAAGGACGGCTATTCCTTAGGCGGTGAGCAGTCAGGCCATATTATTTTCCTTGACTATAATACGACAGGCGACGGACTGCTGACGGCGGTGCAGCTTCTCAGCATCATGAAGCAGCAGAATAAGCCGCTGTCAGAATTAGCGGCCCTCATGACCCGGTACCCCCAGATTTTGAAGAATGTGACTGTGCAGACAAAATCGGGATGGGAAGAAAACAATCTCATCATGGCGGCTATTTCGGCAGGAGAAGCGGAATTGGGCGACGAAGGGCGCATTTTGGTCCGTCCGTCCGGCACGGAGCCGCTGATTCGGGTTATGGCGGAAGGGCCCGACCTGGAACAGCTTCAGCGTATCGTCGACGATATTGCCGTCGTCGTAGAGCATGAAATGGGTCCCTCCAAGTAGGTATTGACCTAGGTGATAAAATATATTAGAATGTGGGAATGAAGTGATGAAGTTCGCTTCATTCCTGTTTTTTTTACAGGCGTTTGGAAATCCTTCGTAAAATGGATAGCGCTAGTGCCCGCCGGCAGCGGCGGGCGGACGAGGAAGAGGAGTATCGAACATGTCAGCGGATGCCTCTCGGCAGCTTCAGTCGTTACATGGCGGAAAAGCATTACGGCAACGGAATGGACAATGTCGTCGTGGGAAGCAAATACACACACTAGGAGGTTATATGTATGTGCGGTATTGTAGGGTATATTGGAGGAAGAGAAGCAGCTGATTTTTTGATGGACGGCTTGACGAAGCTGGAGTACAGAGGATATGATTCTGCCGGCATCGCCGTGTATCATGACGGCGCTATTGCCGTGCGCAAGAAGAAGGGCCGCCTTGTGAACCTGGCTGAAGAAGTGAAGGCCCATCCTGTCGTCGGAACAGTCGGCATCGGCCATACGCGCTGGGCTACGCACGGCGGACCGTCGGATCTCAACGCTCATCCGCATACGGATGAAGCCGGCAATTTCGCTATCGTCCACAACGGCATTATTGAAAATTACATGGAGCTGAAGGAAGAGCTGCTGGAAAAAGGCTATCGCTTTAAGTCGGAAACGGACTCGGAAGTCGTAGCCCACTTATGCGCTGACATGTATGACGGCGACTTTACGCGGACTGTACAGCGCGTGCTGGCCCGGCTGCGCGGCTCGTATTCCCTCGTGTTCATGAGCCGTTTTGAACCGGATAAGATCATTTGCAGCAAAAAAGACAATCCCCTTATCGTCGGCCTCGGCGAAGGCGAAAACTATATCGCCTCAGATATTCCGGCTATCTTGAGCTATACGCGCAAGACCTATATCATGAACGACGGCGAAATTGCCATCGTAAAAAAGGACAACGTATGGGTTACCGATTTGGAAGGAAATCCCATTTCTAAAAAAGTCTTTGAAGTCAACTGGGATGCGGAAGCGGCTGAAAAGGGCGGCTATGAACATTTCATGCTCAAGGAAATTTACGAACAGCCGAAGGCCATTAAGGATACGATGGGCTGCCGCATTTCCGAAGACGGTTCGCACGTGCAGTTTGAAGAATTGAACTGGACGATGGAAGACGTTACGTCTATCGGCAAGATCATGATTACAGCCTGCGGTACGGCGTATCACGCCGGGTTGCTGGCAAAATACTTTATCGAAAAATTGGCCCGGATTCCCGTCGAAGTAGATATCGCCTCGGAATACCGCTATAGAAATCCCCTGACGGACAGCAAGACGCTGTGCATCGTCATCAGCCAGTCCGGCGAAACCATCGATACGCTGGCCGCGCTGAAAGAAGCGAAGCGCTTAGGTGCTCGTTCCCTGGCGATTACGAATGTCGTCGGCTCGTCTATTTCCCGCGAAGCCGATCAGGTAGCCTATACCTGGGCCGGCCCGGAAATTGCTGTCGCGTCGACCAAGGCTTATACGACGCAGCTTGTAACATTGCTGCTGCTAGCTCTGTATATGGGACGTTTGAACGGAACGCTGACTGCCGATGAAGAGTCCCGCATTCTTCATGACTTGACGGCTGTTCCCGATTTGTGCCGTAAGATTTTTGACTGCGCTGACGAAATCAAGGCGATGTGCAGTTCTTTCGAAGGCAAAGAAGACGTTTTCTTTATCGGCCGGTCCATGGACTACGGCCTGGCTATGGAAGGCGCTTTAAAATTAAAGGAAATTTCCTATATTCACGCCGAATCGTATGCCGGCGGCGAATTGAAGCACGGCACGCTTTCCCTCATTGAAGAAGGCGTTCCCGTCATTGCTTTGGCTACGCAAAAAGACGTGGAAGAAAAAATGATCAGCAACATCAAGGAAGTCAAGGCACGCGACGCCTATGTCATCGGCGTAGTGCAGGAAGGCGATACGGAAGTACGGAAGACTGTAGATACGTTGATTACCGTTCCGGCTTCGGATAATTTTGTCGTACCTATTATGGCGATTATTCCGCTGCAGCTGTTGTCCTACTATATTGCAGTCAGCCGGGGCAACGACGTCGACAAGCCGAGAAACTTGGCGAAGAGCGTTACCGTAGAATAAGTAATAAAGGTGAAGAAGGCAGAGAATTGTTCTCTGCTTTCTTTTTTTTGTTAAAAAGGTATTGACAACAGGGCGAAAAGAGGATATACTAAACAAGCTGTTGCGGCAGGGCGCCGCGGCAGGCCGGATAGCCGGTTCGCTTGAAAAGAACTTCAAAAAAAGTGCTTGACAAGCCCGGACGAGTCTGGTAAGATGTATAAGTCGTCGCGAGACGGCATGGCCTTTGAAAACTGAACAGTGTGATACGAAACAATACGCCAGAGTGCGAGGTCTTAGCAATAAGATTTCAAAACAGGTAATACCAATAATAAGTAAGAACGAGCAATCAGCTCTTCACATATCATGGAGAGTTTGATCCTGGCTCAGGACGAACGCTGGCGGCGTGCTTAACACATGCAAGTCGAACGGGAGGACATGGGAAGCTTGCTTCCTATG